>JBPYEE010000023.1:0-7851 GCA_051985095.1 Vicinamibacterales bacterium
GACAAGCTCGGCCCGATGACGCGCAGCGTCGAGGACGCGATGCTGGTCCTGCAGGCGATCAGCGGCCCTGATCCGGGCGACGTGTCGAGCGTGGCGAGCCATCTCGACTTCGACGCGTCGGCGCCCGTCGCCGGACTCCGCGTCGGGTACGTTCCCGCCTGGATGAACGAGGCGCCGGCGACCGATGTCGACCGGGCCGCGCTCGACACCGTCAGGAAGCAGGGGATGTCGGCGATCGAGGTCAGCCTGCCCGACTGGCCCTACGATTCGCTCCAGCACATCCTCTTCAGCGAAGCGGCGGCTTCCTTCGAGGAGCTCACGCTTTCGGGCGCGGTCGCAACGTTGAAGGCACAGGTCCCCGATGCCTGGCCGAATCTCTTTCGGCAGGCCCGGTTTCTCTCAGCAGTCGACTTCGTACAGGCGGACCGGTTTCGGCGGCGCGTGGCCGACGAGATGGCGCGCCTCTTCTCGCAGGTGGATCTCCTCCTGGTGCCGTCGCTCCGCGACGAGATGCTCACGCTGTCGAACTTCACGGGCCATCCCTCGCTCACGCTGCGCGCGGGGTTCGTCCGCGTGTCGGAGGCGCGCAGCGATTGGGCACCCGACCCGAACAACCCGTTGCCCACGTTCTCGCCGCCACGGCGGGTGCCCCACGGCATAACCCTGCTCGGCCGCCTGTTCGACGAAGGAACGGTCGCGCGCGCAGGCCTCGCGCTCGAGCGGGCATTCGCGGTGGCCGGAGAACGCCCGCCCGGCTTCTGATCCCGGCCGGCGTTCTCTCTGGCGTCGAGGCGTTACCCCTTGTGGGTGACCTCGAAGATGATCTGTCCGAATGCGCCCACCACGCCGACGCTGTTGATATTGAGGTTGTCGCCGTTGACGGTCCGAATCAACAGGACGACGTTGTGTGTCTGTTCGTTCAGGACGGCCACAACACCCAGACGGTGGTCAAGGCTACCCGGGTCGACCGCGATTACACAGTCATTGGTATACGACTGACCGGCGTCCATAAACGAGTTGGGACTACCGAGTCCCGGGAAGAAGACGCTGCCGAAGGGCACGGACAACTCCATCGTGATACCCGAGACGGATGCTGTCGAGGGATGAAAAAACGCTTTGGCAATCCGAAAATCCAGCGCGACGGTGTCGGAGCTGATCGCTTTGTATCGACAGAGCGTGAGGTCCCCAGGCGCGACGGCGACGGTCGCGCCAGGAGACGATCCGACGAACAGGCCAAACACGATGTGGTTGATGGGAATGTCGGTCCAAGCCATGACAATCTCCCTGTGTGAGTTTCCCGAGAGGTGAGCGGGGCGGACGTGTGAGCTGCTTCTGACGCAATACGCGCGTGTCCCATCGGGATTGGCTCACGGCAGGCGCCACCCTCGTCAGCAACCGCGTCGATAGTCGAAGGAGCAACCTCTTGATTTGGTGGAACGGGCGACCTGACTCGCGCACTGATCTCGATGCGACCATCAACGCAATCACGACGCCCGAGCTGCACGCGTTCCTGGACGCCAAGCTGACTGACCTGACGGCCAGCCTTTCTCGAAACCGTCAGGCCATGGCCTGGCTGCAAGATCGCGCGATGGACGATGCCTCCCTGCTCGGGATTGTGGGAACCGCCCTCGCGGCGATTCGACAGCAGGAGCACAGCCTCGCCGAAATTCAGCAGCGCCTCAGTGACGAGCCGTCCGGCAGATTGCCGCGCCGATAACACTGCAAGCGGCCAGAGTGCCGGGCGCGGTCCCGCGCAGTCGATGCTGAGCTTCGGCCGCCGTGATCGTTCAGACAGTTTCATCGAAAACGTCGGATTCTGACATCAGCGCCGACTTCACGGTTGAGTGGATTTTGGGTCCTGGTTTGCACGTGTTCGCCACTACGCTTTCATTGCTCTGGCCTGTGGCTCGTCTATATGCGACGGTGCATTGCCTCCTTCAGCACGGTGCACGTCCGATCTACGACGACCACGGCGAGTTCGTCCGCCTTCGATGTCCGGCCTGTGGGCGCGTGTTTTGGCGGTGGCGCGCAACCCGTTCGCACCGCGTGACATCCTAAGCCCATCCATGTATCGATTCCCAACGTGTCCGAGGCGCGTTGGGTCCTGTGACCCAGCCTTGGCCGGGGCGTTCGACGTGAGACTCGCGAAACGCGCAGCTGGTCCTTTGGCGTTTGCACCCGTCTGGTCCGGGTTCGCGAATCTCGCCGACTCCTCGCGAGTACTGGACGCCCTCTCCGGGTAAGCAACGGCGACGAGCAGCCGGCTCAGCCTGACCACCTGCGCGCGCAGGCCGTGCGATCGGACGGAACGCGGATACGATTCTGGCGGCCACCATCCACGACGGGCGAAGGACGAGACGGGGGACACGCATGCAGAAGCGGCGGCTAGGGAAAAGCAACTTGGAAGTCTCGACGCTCGGGCTCGGCTGCATGGGAATGAGCGCGTCGTACGGTCCCCCGGGGGACAAGCAGGCGATGATTGCCCTGCTGCGAGCGGCGGTCGATCGCGGCGTGACATTCTTCGATACCGCTGAAGTGTACGGCCCGCTCACAAACGAGGAACTCGTGGGCGAAGCGCTCGCTCCCATCCGGACGCGCGTCGTGATTGCGACAAAGTTCGGATTCAAGCTTGACCCTACCCGGGAGCGCGTCTGGGTCGGTCTCGACAGCCGGCCCGTCCACATCAGGGAGGTCGCCGAAGACTCGCTCAGGCGACTGAAGATCGACGCGATCGACCTCTTCTATCAACACCGCGTCGACCCGGACGTGCCCATTGAGGATGTGGCAGGCGCGGTAAAGGACCTCATTCGGGAAGGGAAGGTGAAGCACTTCGGCCTTTCCGAAGCAGGCGTCGAGACGATCCGTCGCGCTCACGCCGTCCAGCCGGTCACGGCAGTCCAGAGCGAGTACTCGCTGTGGACGAGAACCCCTGAAGCGCAGGTGCTCCCGGCGCTCGAGGGGCTCGGAATCGGGTTCGTGCCATACAGCCCGCTGGGGAGGGGCTTTTTCACCGGCACAATCAACGAGCACACCGCGTTTGACCGCTCCGACTTCCGCAACGCGCTCCCTCGTTTTACTCCCGAGGCTCGGAAGGCGAATCAGGGCCTGATCGATCTGCTGCGCAAGATCGGCGAACGCCGGGCCGCGACACCGGCGCAGATCGCGCTGGCGTGGCTGCTTGCTCAAAAGCCGTTCATTGTGCCCATCCCGGGCACTCGAAAGCTCGAGCGGCTCGAGGAGAATATCGCCGCCGCCGCCATTCATCTCTCCGGCGACGATCTCCGCGAGATCGACGCCGCCGCTTCACAAATCACGGTTCATGGTGCCCGGTACCCGGAAGAACTGATGAAGATGACGGGTCGCTGAGTGGCACACCGAAACCGTGGCCGTCAACGGTCTGTCCCGCGAGACAGCCAGCGCATCGCTTCGACGGCCACTTCCGGCGGCAACTCGTGGCGGCCGTCGAACTCGCGATAGGTCACGTCAAACCCCATCGATTGCAATCGCGGCACGATCACTCGGCTGGACTGATCGACCGGCAGGATTTGATCAGACGTGCCGTGCGAGACGAAGAAACGGGAGTGCCCGTGCGGCGGCGCGCTCATGATGAAGCCCGGTGAGCAGGCGATGACGTGGGAGAACAGGTCTCCGTTCGCCAGTCCGAGTGACAGCGCGTAGGAGGCTCCATCGGAGAAGCCGCCAATCGCCAGCCGGTCGGGATCGACCGCCAGGCGATCGAAGACGTGCTCGATCGCCCGGTTCAAGAACGAGACGTCGTCACCGAAGCTTCCATGGATCGCGTCCCATGTCACGTCGCGCGAGTCCGGTGCGAGCACCGCGACGCCCGCCTGATCCGCCGCCGGGCCGATCCGGCGCAGCATGCCGACCCCACGCTGAGTCGCGCCATGCAGAAACACCAGCAGCGGCATCTTGCCCTTCGCGATCGCCGACGGCATCTGAATCATGCCGTCGCGTTCACTGCCCGAGAGACCGAGCGGACCGCTGTCGAGGGTGGTCGACGAATTGCCGTGCGGGCGCGCAGTCAGGCGGCCGTCGTTTGCCTTCGTCGCGACGAGACAGCCCTCTCCAAAGGCCGCCGACGCCAGGCTCCCACCGACAACGATGCTGAAGCGGCGGCGAGTGAAGCGCCGGTCGGAGTCATCGGTCATGACAAACAGTCGAAAGGATAGCCGAATTGGTCGTGCACGGTCGCAGGGAGATCCGGGTGGAAGGAGCCTGGCGTCATCGCGTGCGCGAGCTTCGCGGCGGATCACCGAACGCGTCGAGCGCTGCTTGTCGGCTGCAGGAACCATCATCACGTGGAGGCGACGCGCGAACCGCTGACCGCGGGCACGTCGGCACCGAAACTCAGCAGACCGCTGGCGCTCACGGCGTGGAAGCAATAGGCTATCGGCCGTCATGAGCCACTGGCCGCGGGCTCTGGCCTTGCTCGGCCTTGTCGCCTATCTGCTCTTAACGCTCCCTCGCCTCACCGTGTTTCCTCCGGTGGGCGAAGACGAGCCCTGGATTGCGTCCGCACCCTACAAGCTGGCAACTCAAGGCGTGTTCGGCTCGGATCTCTTCACCGGCTACTACGGGATGGAACGGCATCAGTTCGAACAGATGCCGGTGTTTCCGCTGTTACAAGCAGGGCTGTTTCGGCTGTTCGGCGTCGGCGTGGCGCAGATGCGAGCGTTACCGGTTGCGTGCGGACTGGTGTTGCTGCTGGCGGTCTTTGCTGTGGGACGCGAACTGGGCGGGGATTCCGTCGGTCTTCTCGCCCTCTTCCTCATGGTCGGCCTGCGTGTCGCGGACGGCGGCAGGAGTACGGGAATTCTGCTGCTGGATCAGGCGCGGATCAACCGATACGACATCGCCGTGCCTGTATTCGGGCTGCTGGCCTTGTGGGCGTTTGAGCGAGCCGAGCGCAACCGCCGCGGCGCCTGGTACGGACTCACCGGACTCTTCACCGGGCTGTCGAGTCTCAGTCACCTCTACGGACTGTTCTGGCTGCCAGTGTTCGTCGGGTTGTTGATCGCGCGACGACGCTGGGGTGCCTTGTGGCAACGCGATCTCTGGCTCCTGCTCGCCGGCTTTGCCACGCTATGGCTCCCGTGGGTTGCCTACATCACGACTGGCTGGTCGGACTACCTCGGACAGATGCGGTTGGATGCCGCTCGGTTCGACCTGTTGAACCCTTCGTTCTACGTTGATAATGCGCTGCACGAAAACGGACCGATTTCGCTCGACTGGTCGGTGCGGACGATACGGGCGCTCTCTTTCGGTCGAATCGGCACCTGGACGATGCTCCTCGGCACGCCGGCCGCCATCCTGGCAGCGCTGTGGCGCGAGCGTCATGAGTCCGGTGCCGTCCGCACCGTCGCGGTGGCTCTCCTGATCCAGACCGCGATGTTTGCCGTCCTGCTGAAGGTCAAGAACCTCCATTACATGATTGCGCTCTGGCCGCTCTGCGCACTGTTGCTCGCCTGGCTCGGCATCCGGCTGTGGGAACGAGGGGGCGTCGTGACTCGTCTCACGCTTCCCGCACTCCTCGCACTGATCGTCGCTGAAGGAGCAGTCCACATCACCCGCGCTCGGGACAATGCCGACCAGGTGTCACCGTACGATTGGTACGAATCGGAGGTGGCCAGTTGTATTCCGCCCGGTGCCCTGGTGCTGGGGCTCCAGCATTACTGGCTCGGTTTGCGCCAGTATCGCTACCGCACCTGGCTGCTGCCGATGGACCTGGCCAACCCGCTCTACTCGGAGAGGCCGATGGGGTTGGAGGAAGCCCTCGAGCAATTGAACCCGGATGTGATCCTTGTCGACCGGCACATCGATGAACTGATGCGGGAGGCGGCAAACCCTGCGAGTCCGAACCACGCCGTCCAGGTCGGGTTTGAAGCCTTCAAAGCACGACGCCATGCACAGTCGACCTGCGTCGTGCGAGACCCGACTTATGGAACGATGCAAGTCTACCTGCTGCCCGACGCATCGCTTCGGTGACCGATCGAGACCGGCGTTCGCGGACTCCCGGAATCACATTCCCTGACGAGTGGGACGACCTTCGGTGCTCGATCTTCGGTCAAGAAGTTCTTTTGAAATAGTGAACGACCCTCTTCCCTGTCTGGTCCGAGTAGTAGATGACGACCCTCGCACCCGGCGTCGTCCCATTCGCGTTCTGTGCAGATTCCGCGGCGGCGCGTTCTGTCAGCTGGAACGTTTCGTTCTTCCCGTTGTCGTATCTGACCGTGATCTGGTTACGACCGCGGTCAATGCGCGTGACCACACCTTCGGTCGTCCGCAAGCCCTCGGCACCCACAACGTCGACTTCGCGAACCGCCTCCTCAGTGCCTTGGGTGTAGTGCACGACCACGGCGCTGCCTTCGCGGAGCCCTTCGAGCGAATCGACTCCGGCGCCCTTGCCGCCGTGCACGACCAGGTCCTTGGCGAAGTGATAGACGTGTTCCACCCCGTCGGTTGTCGTGACGACGATCGTGTTCGCCGCACGGTAAAACTTTTTCATCGTGCCTTCGAGCGCGATGGTCCCCTGGACGGGCGGCGGAGTCTGCGCACGCAGCGGGACCGAGAGCGCTGCGACGACGCCCATCGCGAGAAGCCCTCCCCTCAGCCGGCATTGGCGTCGGACCGGCTCGAGCGGGGCGCGCGGCGTGATCCGCCGTGGTTGTGGATCAGGCGGTCGGACCGCGTCCGGCTCGGAAGCTGTGTCCAGGCTCGACCGGGTACTAACGACAAATAAGTTCATCGCTCGCAACTCCCCTGGTTGGGACGCATCGAATGTCGGCGTCAGCGAGAAGAATGGTTGCGTAGCCCGACACCCGAAGCGTCGCGCCCTTATTCGAGGCTTATGAATTAAAGCGGTGCAAGAACGCCTCCGGTTCTCGACCGTGATGCCCGACATGGCGGTCACGACACGGTGCTCCTCCGCAACGATACAGAGAATGACGCGCCGATCAAAGCGCTCGTGAGCACCGTCGCATGATGTCCGCACCGAGCCATCGTAACGCCCGACCCCCCGCCACAGCACGCGCCGTGGTCGGACTCGTTCGTTTGCGGCCTGCCCCGTCAGGCTCTCGAAACGGTCGCGGCACGCGTGTTGAGAGAACTTGGTCCGGTCGGCGTCGCGACGATCCGCGCCATCACGGCGGGCAGGTTCGATGGGCGAGTCAACGCGCGCAGACAACTCGCAACTCGCATCCGTGGCAGGGCGCGATGACCCTTGCCGCATCCACGCACGGTCTCTCTCCGGCTGGGCAGACGAAGCTCGGCGGACTACATATTGGGGACGATGGACGGCGTGATCGATCGCATCCGCGATGGCAGCGGCGCACACCCCACGCGTTCGACCGTACTGCTCCTCTTGAATACGCGCCATCGTACGACGGACAGCCCGTCAATGAGGTGGGGACTCCAGAGTGTGGGAACCCGAAAGTCCCCTGCAGGGTCTCTTAACGCAGCTGGGACGTCACGTCCGCTCAGGCAACAGCGTTCAGCTCTTGAAGCTCAGCAGGCGCACTTCGAGGACTGTCACGCAGCCTCGTGCGACGGATTCGGTCGGCGGTCGATGCGTTCGCCGTCGCCGAACGTCGCGCGAAGAATACCGCCGTCGCTCGCCCGTCCGTACTTGCCATCCGGCTTCAGGGACAGGAACTTAGCGTCCACCAACGCGTTGAGAATCTTCTGGCAGCGCACCCGGTCAACACCACAAAGCCGCTGCGCCTGTTCCACCGTCAAGCGCAAACCAGGCATTTCCAGGAACTCGCCACGGATACGTTCAAGGGTTGTTCGCATCATAAGTGCCTCTCACCCCATCGAATCCGTCTGCCTCAA
>JBPYEE010000024.1:0-8607 GCA_051985095.1 Vicinamibacterales bacterium
GAGATCCGAGCGGGGAGCGCCGCCGGCGCGCCGGCGCTCTTTGGCGCGGTCCGTGAAGAACTCCAGCGATTCAATGCGAAGCTGCCGATTCTCAGCCTCAAGATGGCGCGCACGCTGGTCGACCAGAGCATCCTGACCGACCGGTTGATCGCGAAGCTCTCCACTGTGTTCGGCCTGCTCGCGGCGTTGCTCGCCGCGATCGGTCTTTACGGCGTGATGTCGTATACGGTTGCGCGAAGGCGGAGCGAAATCGGTGTTCGCATCGCGCTTGGGGCGCGCCCATTAGGTGTCGCGCAGATGATCCTGCGCGAGATTCTCCTGATCGTCGCCGCCGGCAGCGCGGTTGGCGCACTGGCGGCCGTTGCTTTCGCGCGTTTCGTCGAAAGCCTCGTCTTCGGCCTGACGGCAAGCGATCCGATCACCGTCATGGCGGCGGTGCTGCTGTTCGTCGTCATCGGGCTGCTGGCGGGTTACCTGCCCGCACGCCGCGCGGCGCGCATCGATCCGGTCGTCGCGCTCCGCACGGAGTGACCCTTGGTGTGCAGAAACTCCTACTCCCCACGATCCTGCTTCATGCGATTGGTGATGTACTTGGCGTACCAATCCGCCCACTTTTCGTCCCGCACGCCGTGCAGTTGCTCACGCTCATAGACCGCGTGGGCCTCCTCCGCAGCCCGGAGATATTCCGCGAGCTTTGAAGAGCTAATCGGTTCGACTGTGGCATCAGTCTTGGCCATGACACACTCCCTGCGGTGAGGCTAGTGAATCACCGCACGCCCTTAGGATCCGAGTATCGCCTACAAGGCCGTCATTCTCAGGAGCGGGACCAGAAATTAACGCGTCGTGATTCAGGAATGTCGCCACGCTCACGGATCATCGCGTCTGTTAGCCGAAGGGTTCGCTGCGGAACCGCAGCGGCCGCAGTATGCTGGCGCCTTGTCGGAGATGGGACGAACCCGACAGAGAGCTCGTTGGCTTGGACTCGGGAATGCTGAGGTTGTAGGTGAACCATTTCGGTTCGTTGTCCGCCATGGCGAACAGGACACGGGTTGCTGGGGCGTGGTGAGCTCGCTAAAGAGCTCACGCTTTGCGCCCGCATCGCTCGGATGCGGTTCGGCCGTCTGCGTCTGGTTCGACGTTGGCCCCAAGATTCACGGCGATGGCATGAACAATTCCGTGCTGGTTGGATCGTCGTTTCCGACGCCGCCGACCACTAGTACGGTTCCATCGATCAACAGGGTTGCGGCATGCGATTGCCGGCTGTGACTCATTGTGCCGGAGCTCATCCACAACCCGGTTGACGGATCCCAGCGCTCTGCACTCGATGACACGTTCCCGAACGGCGTGTCGTTCTGGCCTCCCGACACGACGACGGTGCTATCGCCGAGCATCGTTGCCGTGTGATAGGCGCGGGACTCAGCCATGCTGCCCGTTCCGGTCCACGTTTGGCTCGCTGGATCGTAAATTTCTGCGCTCGCGAAATACGCGAATTGCGGCCCCGGAAAGTCGAACCCACCTGCGACGAGCACTCGTCCATCCGCGAGCGCGGTGGCTGTGTGATCGCTACGCCGGGCGGTCATCGTGACCGCTGCGGTCCAGGTGTCCGCCATCGGATCATAAATCTCCGCCGTGGCGGTTACGGGTTCTGGGCCGTACCGCGTTCGTCCTCCCGCGACAAGCACCTTGCCATCACTCAGCAATGTTGCCGTGTGCTCGAATCGCCACACAATCATCGGCGCCGTGAACGTCCAGGTTCCCCTGACGGGGTCAAAGATTTCTGCGCTCCACGCATTGCCGACGGCGTACTGCTGCGTCGCCCCGCCCGTGACGAGCACACGGCCGTCCAGCAGAAGCGTGACGGTGTGATACCCGCGATCAATGTTCATGGAACTTGTCGCCGTCCACGTTCCCGACCCCGGATCGAAGATTTCGGCTGCGGCTGATCCCACGCCCCCCACGAGCAGCACACGTCCATCAGCCAGCGGCGTTGCTCGCCCCCAGTCGTGGCTGCCGTTCAAACTGCCCGATAGACTCCAGGTGCCACTGTTCGGATCGTACAGTTCGGAAGTGTGTGCCGCGGCGCCGCCGCCACCCGCGGCGACAATCACGCGGCCGTCCCCCAAGAGCGTTGCGGTCGGATTCACGCGACCGATGTTTAGTGGCCCGGTGGGCGTCCACAGACCAGCTACCCGCACGGCGGGCGCTGTCAAATACAGACACGTGACAGCTGCCGCGGCGGCGATGACTACACGGTTGGATGTCGATGACGGTTCCTTCATTGAGACACTCTTCCGGCGCCCTGACGTGCAAGCGCTTGGTCACCTGTTGCGCGAATTGTAGGGCGCGCGTGCATCGGCGGCCACGAATTTCTGAGTAATTTGCAGTAACGGTCGAAGTCACAGTCGTTACAAGACTTATGCGCTCACCTTACGCACTCTTCAAATTTCGCAGCTCGAGCGTATGCCAGACCGTGCGTGCAGAAGACTCGATCTGATCACATGATGGGCGCGGGACCTGTAAGCCACGCCATGATGACTCCGCAATTATTGTGGTCGGCCGAGTTTCTGGACACTAACGTCTTCCGCGATGCGGTTCATCGACTGGAATGGGTCCTCGTGCGATGCGCTTGTCCAGGCTCTCACCGTCCACGAGTTCGAGCACGAGGAACTGCGTGCCGTTAACTTCTTCGAGGCCCTGGATCTGCGCGTTGTGCGGATGATTAAGGGATGCGAGAACCCTGCGCTTCGCGGCGGAATCGTGCGATGCGTTTCGGGGTCGTTGGTGAAGGAGCCCGGCAGGATCTTCAGCGCCACATCACGACCGAGCGTGGTGTCCTTCGCGCGGTAGACCTCGCCCATCCCTCCGGCGCCGAGCGGCGAAAGGATGTCGTACAGTCCGAGGCGAGAACCGGCCGGTAAAGACATGACGACTGCTCGACGCTGGGCTAGTGCTGACCCCGAGCAGGAACCATCATCCCGTTCAGCAGCGGGATTGTTGTGAAGTCTGGAGCCGGCGGGATTGATCTCAAGTACGCATAAATGTCCGCTAGCTCCTGGTTAGAAAGAACCGCCTCCGTATACGGAGGCATGTTCCGCCTGGCTGTTCGCACGAAATTGGAGAGAGAGGGCCACGCCATCGGAACGGGCGACGCGATGCGCGGGCCTTCGCGACCCCCCTGACCCTGACGGCCATGGCACTGCCAGCAGCCGACGCGATCAAACATCGCTTTGCCGCTCGCAGCATCGCCGGCAGGAACAGCTCCCTGGGCCGTAATTGCGGATGAGGGCACGAATGCTCCGACGAGCAGGGCTGTGATGGCGGCGAACGTTCGAAGAAGCCTTACCCGCATAAGTCCCTCGTTAGCGTGGCTGAGTGACAACGTCGATCACCACGGGCTCACCTCGCTTAACCGCATCGACACCCCGTTTGATCGCGGCCGGCAGGTCCTTCGGGTCGGTGATCGGACCGATCCCCACATGGCCGAGGGCCTCTGCCAGCTTCACGTAATTGACGTCCGGATCGACGATGGTTGTGCCGATGTGTGCGTTTTCGATGCCCCGCTGACGCCAGTTGGCCATCCGCTGAACGTGCATGATTTCCTGATGGTAGGCTCGGTTGTTCCACATAACGGTGAGAAGCGGCACGCGATGATGCGCCGCCGTCCACAGCGCGCCAGGTGCATACATCGAGTCGCCGTCATTTTGAAGGTTAATGCACAGCCGACCGCCGGCGTCTCGATGCGCGAACGCCGCACCGATTGCCGCAGGCAACCCGTAGCCGATGCCGGCGCCGCCTGGACCGCCGATGAATTGATAGTGCCGGGTGAACGCCCACAGGCGATGTGGCCAGTTCGAAAGACTGGAATCGCGCGAGACGAGGGCCCAGTCTTCGTTCTTGATCTGTCCCCAGATTTCAGCCGATAACCGCGCAGCACTCACGGGGCTCGTTCCCCACGCATTCGCCGCGGCTTGCGTGAGCGTACTCTGGCTCGCTTGCGCCTGCGAGCTCCGGGCCTTAGCGCCGCGCTCGGCCACTTTTGTCCGACGGTTGGCCGGAATGGCCTCTTTGATGTAATCGGTCAGCATCGGCAGGGTCGCCTCGGCATCTGCACCGATCGCCACGTCCACCTGCTGGTAACGCTCAAAGTCCTGATAGTTAGAGCGGATGTACAAATCCGCCGTACCGATGCTGATCAGTTTCGCTCCGGCTCTTGGTCGATACGTTTGCGTCTGCTCGACGGAATCGTCTGAGTTGTTGACGGTACCCCATAGATCCGTCAACTCAAGGCCAAGGATCACGTCTGCCTGCTCAATGAGCCGATCGCCGCCCAATCGATACAGGTAGTGGTCGTTCGGCATGTTCATACGACCGAGCTGATCGATCACGGGCGCGTTCAGCGTTTCTGCGAGCGCCGTCAGATGCGCGACGCCCGCGGCCGTCCGCGCCACGCGATCGACGACGATCACGGGATTGTCGGCCGTGGCGAGCAACCGCGCTGCCTCGCGAACCGCGTTAGGATCCCCAGCCGGTGGCGCGACCGCATTCAGTTTCGGAATCACCAGCGATCGGCCGTGGTTCTCGAGCACGTCTTCCTGAAGTTTCTCTTCGAGGACCACCAGGACGGGTTCGAGGGGCGGCGTCATGGCGACTTTGTACGCGCGCACCATTGATTCGGCGAAGTGCTGCAACGACTGCGGGTTATCATCCCACTTCGTAAAATCTCGAATGAGCGATCCTGGATCCTGCATGGCATGAATGGTCGGCACGCCGGGCTGACGCGTGGCCGCATCCATCCGATTACCGACCAGCACGATCGCGGCCGCGCGATCACACCAGGCGTTGTACACGGCCATGGCAGCATGTTGCAGGCCGACGGTGCCATGACACAACGCCGCCGCCGGCTTGCCAGCGACCTTGTAGTAGCCGTGCGTCATCGCCACGGCCGATTCCTCATGCATGCACGTGATGAGTTCCGGCTTGGTGTTACGCCCGTAGTTGATGATGGACTCGTGAATACCGCGACAGGACGATGCCGGGTTCGTGAAGACGAAATCGACGGACAGCGATTTGAGGACGTCGACCATGAAGTCCGATCCCGGCCGACCTGGTAGCGTGCCGGGTGACACCTGCACGCGCGGGGTTGCTAACTCAGCTTGTGCCGCGGCCGTCGATGGTCTCCTCGCCTTGGGACTTGCCAACGTTGACCCGACAGCAAGCCTTCCCTGAGTAATAGCCGAGACCGTCGTGGCTGCCCCGCCCATCGCGACACCAGCAAGGAATTTGCGCCGACTGACTCGAGCCTTCACGTTCTTACGAGCCATGACCTTTTCCTCGCATTCTTGCCGAAGGCGTTGTGTCTACCTCACATAAGTATTCCGCTCTTCAACCCTATCGATGACCGGTCACTAACCGGGCAGGCGGAACGCGAGCAGCTCGCCCGGATAGCTCCCCCCGCTGATGGCAACGACGATGTACTGCTTGCCGTTGAGCAGGTAGGTCATCGGCGAGCCGCTCTGCGCCGCCGGCATCAACACAGCGCCAACGTCCTTACCGGTGGCCTTATCGTACGCGCGCAGTAGCGCGCCGCGCGGGTGACCCGTCGTCGTGACCTGCGCCTCGCCCGCGATGAGCAGCGTCTTGGTGACCAGTGTCCCGATGATGCCAGCCTGTCCCGTGCGCGGGATGTTAAGCCCCTTCAGCGCAGGGTGATTCCGAATGTAATCCGGCGTGTCGCCATGTGCGATCTGCCAAAGAATCTCACCTTTATCCAGACTGATCGCGCTGATGCTTCCGTACGGCGGCTTCACAATCGGTAGTCCCTGAACGGTGAGCCCCGGGCCGCCGCCTTCGCCGCCACCCGCTCCGCCCCGCCCTGCGGCAACCGGGGCCGCCGGCGCCCCGGGTGCAGTCGGCGCGGGAGGCGCAACGATTGCCGAGGACCCGCGGGCCGCGCCCATCGGGACCGCGGCCCGCGCGCCAGTGAGTGCGCTGCCCTGGACATAGTTCATGTCGTTCTTCGCGGGGTCCGGCTTGACAAGGCCGAGCGGGCTTGGCGACCGGCGCGAATAGACGTACATGATGTGGGTCTCGGGGTCGTAGGAGCCTCCTGCCCACACGGTTCCTCCCCCGTTTACCGCCAGCTGGATCGTGGCCAGCGGGCCTCCGATCTTGCTGACGACCGGAGGGGTGAACACCGGCCCGATCTTGTATTTCGCGGTCACCTTCTCCGCTTCGGCCCGGAGTTCAGGAGTGAAGTCGATCAAATCGTCATGCACAAAACCATTGTGATCGTAGGCGAACGGCTTGCCGTGTGCATCGAGCGGGAAGGGTTGCGTCGGCGAGTACCACTCGCCTGGCACATCGCCCTTCTCGACCGGTCGCTCTTCAATCGGCCAGATCGGCTTTCCGGTCACACGATCGAAAACATAGAGGAACGCCTGCTTGGTTGGCTGCGCCAGCGCTTTCACGGTTCGTCCGTTGACGGTGATGTCCGCGAGAACCGGAGCGCACGGGATGTCGAAGTCCCAAATCCCGTGGTGCACCAGTTGGTAGTGCCACTTGCGCTGACCCGTCTTCAGATCGACCGCGACGACGCTCTCGCCGAACAAGTTGTTGCCCGGCCGATGACCGCCATAGTAGTCGCCCGTCGGCAACTCGACCGGCAGGTATGCCATTCCAAGTTCTTCATCGAGCGAGATCTGCCCCCAGACACCCGTGTTGCCGGTGTACGACCACGAGTCCTTCTCCCAGGTATCGTTGCCATACTCCCCCGGCTGCGGAATTGTGTGGAAGATCCAGAGTCGCTTGCCTGTCTTGATGTCGAACCCGCGGACAAACCCCTTCTCGTTAGCCTGGCCGCGCGGCACACCGCCGGACAGATGCGCGGCTCCGATGATGACCGTGTTGCCGGCGATGATCGGCGTGGCATGCAGGCCAATCTCACCGGTGACGAGATCCATGGTCTGATCGTCGTCCAGCTTCAAATCGACGACGCCGTCTTTGCCAAAGCTCATAGCCAGCATGCCCGTTTTTGCGTCAAGCGCGATGAGCCGATAGCCGGGCGTGACGTAGAGAATCCGCTCCTCACGGCCATCGGTCCAGTACGCGAGACCGCGGCCTGACAGCTGGCGGGGCGCCGCCGCGCCGCGTGCCCCTTCGCGCTCGGTGTGCATCCACATCAGCTCGCCCGTTGCCGCGTCCAGCGCGACGACGGCACGCCGGCTGCCGGCGGTCGAGTAGACGACACCACGCACCATCAGCGGCGTCGACTCAAACTGGTACTCTGGTCGCGGACCCAGGCTGTCGGTCTTGAACCGCCACGCGATCTCCAGCGAACTAAAGTTGTCAGCGTTGATCTGGTTGAGCGGCGAGTACCGCGTGTTGGAGAGATCGCCGCCGTACGTCGTCCACTCACCGTTTTTCGCGCCTGACTGCCCCGTGATCGGCGACGTTGCCCAGATGAACATGAACACGAGAGAGGTGATGCCCAAACGTCGGCGATGAACTATGCGCCACATATTTTCCTCCGGTCACGGACGCCCAACGGGAACATCTGCGGATGGCTGCGTCGCCCTCACGGCGGCGAAGCGCGCTCTTGCACACGAAGCTTGCGGCCTTTGGGTCCCAGTGAGCCGGTACCGTACGAGGGCCGGCTGGACGCACAATGGCTCTAGACCTGATCTTCATTTAACTCTCAGCGGGTCCCAACGTGGCGTCGCATCCTCCCAGGGGTTGTCGGTCAGAGCGGTGATCTCCGGACCATCCGGGCGTATCACCGTGATCTCCCCATAGGACTGCGGATTGTGCGGGTGCAGGTCCATCTCGTCTTTGAAGCCCCGCGGCCGGAAGAAAACGCGATCCACTCGCCGTCGGGCGACCACGTTTAATGTGACTGTGCGCCGCATTATACCGATCGTTGGGCTCGCAACCCCTACCGTCCGTTGGAAATCGGTCGCCGAAAGCTGTGGCTCGCATGATCGGGGGCGTCGCGGGACCCCTCGTCCTCAGGTTTCCGCAAAACCAGCGAGTACTGCCGTCAGCGCTTGCACCCTCGATCAGCTGACGGTAGAACGCACCGATTCCACGTCGATCTACCCGCGTGCCAGCTCGGTCCGGGCTGGCGCAAACGGGCGTGACCCCAGAGAGGAGTCAGGAATCCGCTACCGCGTTTCTGTGAGCGACGAATCAGACAGCCAGCCAGTAGAGACCCTCCGCGGCGAGTTCGAGGCCAAGGATCGGTCTGGCGCCATCCGTCAGGGCGCCAGAGAGGCTGTGAAGCACTGGCCGAAGGGTCGATCGTTCCGGTCTTGGGCGATCGTCGTGGAGCGGCTCGACGAAGTCGCAGGTGAGACGGTAAGAACCGAGGCGCGCAACGCAGGGCCTGGCGCCCCTGCTCTTTTGATTGTCGAGCCATGACACGAGGTGGAAAAGCGACCAGGCGGCCGTCCGAAAGGGTCGAGGACCGGACGGCGAATGGACGTCAGCACCATTGAGTTCTACACGCCGGCGAGCGAGGTTCGGCGCGCGCTGGCTGGACGCGCCGCACTGCGTAGCGGTAGCCGCGCTAAGTGGGCGCGTCTCTCAATGAGGTGACGTTTTCAGCGAAGA
>JBPYEE010000025.1:0-9441 GCA_051985095.1 Vicinamibacterales bacterium
GTGGCGTAGGTGTTCGGCACGTCGAACGACGACCGTCCGAACAGCCCATCAAGATGAAACGAGTTGCGGTCGTTCGGATGGAGGTCGAGGCGATCGAACACCGTCTGGCGGTTCCCGGCATCGTGCAAGGGCGTAAACTCGGGCGGATCGAGGTACCGGTCCGTTCGCATGGCGCTGACCGACAGAAAATTGCCGATCGTGTGGGAACCGGCGCCGAGTGTGAAGTCACCGCTGGGGGTCTTGAAGGACCCGTATTCGATCGACGCCGACCCGGTCGGGGTCGTTTGGTCCAGGCCGGACTTCGTCACGATATGCACGATGAGACTGGTCTTGTCGCCATACTCGGCGGGTGCGACACCGGTCATCACTTCCATCGACTGCACGGCATCGGCCGAGATCTGGTTGGAATAGATCCGGCTCTGCTGATCGGTCACCGGTTGATTGTCGATGGAGAACTGGGTCTGGGCGTGATCCCCGACGGGGTGAAAAAAGCCGTTGGAGTCCGCGACCACGCCGGGCGAGGCGAGGGTCACGATTTGGTTCAAGCCGGCCTGCGCTTCGAGGGGCATTTTCTCGATGCGCGTGGTGTCAATATCGGTGTGCGCCGTCGGGTCACGCTCGAGTAAGACTTCGGCATGGCCGACGACCGAGACGGCTTCGTTGACGCCCAGCTCGAGCTTGAGATCGGCCTGGATCGGGATGCCCGAGCGTACGTCGATGTCCCGGTCGACGCTCTTGAAGCCCTGCACGTCGACCGTGAGGTGATAGGGGTTCGGCGGCAGATTCCGGAAGACGAACTTGCCCGTCGCATCGGTCACCACGGTGCGGCTGAGGCCGGAGACCGGATTGCTGAGCTTCACCTCGACCGCCTGCATCACTCCGCCAGCCGGATCGGTAATGGTGCCCTGCACGGTGCCGGCGCCGCCCAGCTCTTGCGCACCCACGACCGGTACCCGGATCAGACACAACCCGAATCCGACGACCGCGACACCAATCCGAGCGTTCATAAGACCTCGTTTCAATGGACCCTGCGCAGACGCTATCCGTGGTGCGAACGGCAGACGAGCAAAACGGCACGAATGGTCTAATCCGTATTATGAATGTTCAAATCCCACAAACGAATGGCAGTTGGGATCAGCGGCAGATCTGGCGGTGTCCTAGTGGCCTCGTGAATCAGACCGGTCGTTGCTGAGAATCGACCGCTCGATGGTCGTCAGATCGGCCGTACTGGCCCCTGAACGCAATTGGGGGAGCGCCCAGCCAGCCGGTGTCGACTCTCGGCAATCACCGTTGGCCCCGCTTCGTCGTCACCTTGCTGCTCGATCGCGACAGCCAGACTGGCGTGGTGCCGTGCATGCCAGCCGTCTGACCGACAGCTGCTTCGAGACTCCTCGTCGATCCGACAAGCACTCTTCGCGGAAGCGCACTGTTAAGGCCGGATGCGTCGCACGAGCCTCGCAACCGCGCTGGTGGACAACGAGTGCTCTGCCCGTCGGGCGCTCGGGGAATCAGTGGCCGAGAATCTCGTCGGCCAGCGCGCCCGCGTCGTAAGCCCGCCGCAGTGCTTCGATGATCGCGCCGGCGTGCACGGCCACCGCGCGGTTGTCGACCTCGTTGTAGACGAAACGGCCGACGAGGCTCTCGATGTTGCCGTCGAAGATCAACCCGACCAGCTCGCCGGCGCGGTTCACCACGGGCGAGCCGGAGTTGCCACCAATGATGTCATTCGTCGTCACGAAATCGAGCGGCGTCCCGAGGTCGAGCTGCGCCCGCCGCTCGACGAAGCGCGACGGCAGGTTGAATGGCGGCTGGTGGCTGAATCCGGCCGACCGGTCGTACAGCCCGTAGAACGTCGTCCGCGGCGGCGCCTTGGTGCCGTTCATCGGATATCCCCTGACGGTGCCGAATGACAGCCGGAGCGTGAAGGTGGCGTCCGGGTAGACGGAGTGGCCGAAGACGGCGAAGCGCGCCCGGCCGATGAGCTCCATCGCCGGCGTTGCGATACCTTCGACGCGCTCCTCGAGCGTCTTCCGGTTGGCGCGGATGAACGGATCGGCCGCCCGCGCGAGCACGATGAGTGGGTCGGTCGACGCGGCGACGCCCACCGGGCCGATGGCGACGAGCGCGCGGCGTGCCGCCGCGTCTGCGAGCTTCGTCCCCGCGATCGCGTCGTGGGCGGCCTCGCCGGCGGGCCGCCCCTTCAGTGTGGCGACGATAAACGGATCGCGCGCACCGAGGCGTTCGGCCGATTCCTGGAGCGCGTCAGCGAGCAGCGCTTCTTCGAGCGCCGGGTAGGTCGGAGCCGGCGAGAACAGCTGTTGCTCGAGCGCCGGCAGCTCCGCCTCGTGGAAGCCGTCGAGCCGTTGGGCATCGGGCTTCTCCTTCTCTTCGATGTACTGAACGAGCGTCACCGCGAGGCTCGCGAGCGACGACCCGCGAATCAGCTGGAACCGCCACTTCGGGTACACCTCGCGGCGCGCGCGCTCGGCTCGCGCGATATCGTCCCACGCCGAGCCGTACTTCGCCTGCCACGCGGCGTTCCCGCGCACACGTTCGCGGAACGCCTGCTCCTCCTGCTCCTTCTTCCCAAACACCTGCGGGTTGCGCAGTCCGGCGTCTTCGCCGCTAAGCGCCTTGAGCGCGTTTTGAAGGCCGAAGACCGTGCCGGCGGCCTGGCGCGCCTGCTCCGCACCGCGACGGCTATAGGCGTCGAGGACACCGAGCCGCCGCTTGACCACGGCGATCGAGATCGGCGACACGACGTCGCGCTCGGTTTCGAGCTGCGCCACCGTGGCGAGACGATCGGTCGAGCCCGGATTCCCGGAGACGAACACCAACTCGTCGTCCGCGGCACCGTTCGGATTGAACTTCAGGTATTCGCGCGAATCGACCGGTCGATCGTTCTCGTAGACACGGAAGATCGCGAAATCGAGGGCGTAGCGCGGGTACGTAAAGTTGTCGGGATCTCCGCCGAAGAACGCGATCTGTTGCTCGGGCGCAAACACGAGCCGGACGTCGGTGTACTTCTTGTAGCGGTATAGCCAGTACTCGCTGCCTTGGTGCAGTGACACCACGTCGGAGCGCAGCCCGGTCTTGTCGAGGCTCTCCTTCTCGATCGCCGCAGTCGAGGCTTTGCGCGCCTCGAGCGATCGCTGGTCGACCCGACCCGTCACGTCCTCAGACGAGACGAGCACGTCGAGCTCGAGATCGGTGGACTTCACTTCCTGCTCGCGCCGGCTCGCGTAAAAACCATCGCGGACATAGTTGCGCTCGGCGGTCGACAGCTTCTGAAGCTGGTCGAGTGCGACGTGGTGGTTGGTCAGCACGAGGCCGGTCGCGCTGATGAACGAGCCGGAGCCGCCATCGTTGAACCGGACGCTGGACAACCGCAGGTGGTCCAGCCACCCGGGCGGCGGCGTGAAACCATGACGCTGCTGGAGCAGTGCGAGCGGCGGGTTGTCGAACGTCCACATCCCTTCGTCTGCCCGTCCCAGAGCTGTTGCGGCCCCCAGGAAGACGAGCACCGCGAACCGCCAGCGCCAGCCGGTCGACCAGGCCATCGATCTCCTCCTTGCGCGCGATCCTGACAAAGCACTCCGCAATTCGCCGCGGCGAACAGCCTGCTGCGCTGTGCGAAGCCCCCCGCGAACTCGTGCGCCCGCAGCCGGACGAGCACTTCGGGAACGATCCGCGTCGTCGGAGTCGCGGCAACCGGCGTGCCGGATGTTGGTCAGCGACTCAACATCATCCAGTCCATTGTCAGATCCCATTTCGGACTCCCCAGTCTTGAACGCCGGTACTGCCAAACCCGTTCCCGATGATCGGGGACGAACCGGCTGACAACAATGCGCCACGTCAAACTGGGCGGCCAACACCGCTACCCTCCCGAAAGACGGGATCTTTGTGTGACTGGCCGTCGGGCTGGTCCATGGCTGCGGAGTCCGTGAGAGATCTCGGACCCCGGTTGCCCGGTAGGCCGGCGCCTTGACATGCGACAGGCATGCACGCATGTTCATCACATGTCGAAAATGGTCCGAATCAGGAGGTGCCAGACGCGCTGCACCGCAAGCTGACGGTCCGAGCTGCGGACTCGGGACAGACGCTCTCCGATTACCTCTGGCCGAACTCGAACGTCTCGCCGCGCGACCCAGCGCGACGAGATGCTGACCAGAATCCACAGCAGAAAGCGCGTGACCCTGAAGACGCCGGCCGCAGTCGTCATCCGCGAGAAGCGCGAGTCCGCGTGATCGTCGTCGACGCCTCGGCCCTGCTCGAGTTTCTCCTCCAGACCCCGCTCGGCACCAGGGTCGAGGCCCGTCTTTTTCGAGACCAGGAAGAGTTCCACGTGCCGCAGCTGGCGGACGTGGAAGTGACGCAGGGTCTCCGACGCCTACTCGCGCCGGCGAGGTGTCACCCCACCGCGCGGCCGAAGCGATTCCGGATCTCGCCGACCTGGATCTCCACCGCCACGCTCATCTCGATCTCCTGACTCGCGCGTGGAAGTTGCGCGAGAACGTCACTGCGTACGACGCCATGTACGTCGTTCTGGCCGAAGCGCTCGATGCGCCGATCGTCACCTGTGACAAGCCGCTCGCCAGAGCGCCAGCGCACCGCGCGCAAATCGAACTGATTGAGTGACCCTCAACGTCTTTCGCGACCCCACACCTCACGGCATGAAGGGAGACGAGGTCATCCCTGAGGCCGTTGACTGGACACGCGCCCTTGTTGCTGTCGCGGCAGGGTGGCGGCCCCGAGGTCAGATGGATCTTGAATGGCGCCCAGCAACAGGCTGATCGCCTCGAACGTCGTCGCATCGGCCTGGAGCATCTCTTCCTGACACTACTCGGCCAAGGACAATGTGTCGTCGCGTCGGTTCGCTCCGAGGTTGGAATCACCGAGGAAGAACTTCGTCGTTACGACGCGAAACTGCGCCGTCGGGCTGGGTTCGCTCGGAGGCGGGGACGACGGGCGGTCGAAGCCATCAAATCGCTCTTCGAGCAGCTCAGCCGTGCCAACCAGAACACTCCGGAGAGCGAAGACCTGGTCGCCCCGGATTCATCGCGCGCCTGACAGCTTGAGGGAGCGTCCGGGGTGACGTTCGAGGCGCAGGCAGCTGTCCGAGAGTCGCCCAGCGCCTTTCTAAAACGGCCGAAACATCGGTCGGAAGTCTCTCCGGCGTTTCTGAGTATCATCACTCAGTCTGAGGCGCTGACATGTCGGGGTCGAGAATCCTCGCCCTTGTGCTGATTGCGGTGGCCACGACACCCGCGGCCGGCGAGGTGCACTTCGACATTCCCCAACGCGATGTCCTCATCGACGAACGCATCCCGATCATCATCTCAGGGTTGGTGCCGCACACAGCTGTGACAGTCGAGCTGCGCGGTGGTCAGAACGACGAGTGGACATCCAGCGCCACATTCTTGGCCGACGACAACGGGACAGTGGATGTCATCAAGACGGCGCCGATTCGCGGCTCCTATAAGGAGGTCGACGCGATGGGCTTGTTTTGGTCGATGGAACGCCATCGACGAAGCCCGAGCGAGCACGTCGCCGATAACGAAGACGATGAGGAGGAACCCGGCACGCTCGACTCGTGGACGTTGACCGCGGAGGTGGCCGGCCAGTCGGTTGGTCGGACGACGATCCGGCGCCGCAGCGTCGCCGAGGGTGTGCGTGCCACGCCCGTCCGCACCAACGGGTTGGTCGGGACGTTCTACGAACCTCCTCGTGGCGGACGTCATCCCGCGATGATCGTTCTGGGCGGATCCGAAGGCGGCATCCCTGGGCCCGTCGGCCACGCCGGCGGTCTCGCGTCGCGTGGGTACGCGGCGCTGGCCCTCGCGTATTTCGGTGTCGAGGGCTTGCCGCACACGCTGGCCAATATTCCGTTGGAATACTTCGGGAACGCTATAGCCTGGCTTGCCGCTCAGGCGTCGGTCGACGCGAACCATATCGGTGTCATCGGCGCTTCTCGCGGCGCCGAACTGGCGCTCTTGCTCGGTAGCATCTATCCGCGCCTCCACGCGGTGGTCGCCTACATGCCCAGCAACGTCGTTGTGCGCGGCTGCTGCGATCCCCGAACGTGGTTCTATGCGTGGACGGTTGGCGGGCACCCGATTGCAGCAATGCCGCCCCCAGGCCGTCGTGATCCGATCGAAGCGCAGCACGCGGAGATTCAGGTCGAGCGAATCAACGGCCCCATCTTGCTGGTCTCTGGCAAGGACGACGGCGTGTGGCCATCGTCGGAAAGCGCCGCGAAGATCGTCGCGCGCCTGCACCAGCATGACTTTCACTTTCCGTACGAGTCTCTGGTGTACGACCACACAGGTCACAGCATCATCCGTCCTTACACGCCGACGACGAGCTTGAATGGTCGGCGAAACCCCACGTCGGGGCGTATAGTCAACAGGGGTGGAACGCCGAGCGGCACCGCAAAGGCCCGCGAAGATTCATGGCAGAAAATGATCGCGTTCGTCGGTCGCGCTCTCAACTCAGACCCTAGTTCGGGTGCCAACGTGGCGCGTGGGTCTGCCGGAAGGTGAGGCGCATGACACGATGGCGCTCGCCTGCCTTCAGGTTACTGTCGATTCGTTGCCTTCTGCCCCTATCGGTCGTCAGAAAGGTGTTCGTTCACGCCGCGTGTTCCGTGGGAGGCTCTCCCGGCTACGATCGGAAACGATGCGCGAGTCAAGGCACGTGATAGTGTGTGCCATAGTCTCAGGGACGATCAGTGGCTCTGGTTTGACCCACGAGTATGAGCTTGAACTCTTGTTCGGGCGCGGACCCGATTCCTTGACGCTGACGGGCAACGTCGAGCTACCTGGAGGCGGATGCTGGGAACCTTCATAGCCCTATTGGACTGGCGCATCTACACCTCGTCGGCCGGTGGCGAGTGCATTGCGTCCGATCATTACTGGCGGCTCGAACTGCTCCAGTGAGGGAAATCCTCGCTGGTTCCTCTGACGAGCGACTGAGTAACGGCAAGGCGCGCTGTATCTGTCAGCTCGCTGTTGACCGGTGGTTTTCCTCCCGCTAACCAGCCTCAGAGCTTTTGCGCCACGCTCTTCGCAACATCCGTCAACGCTTCGGGCGACGCGCGGTAGTCGAGCGTCATGACGTCAATCGCGAAATGCGCGTTGCTCTTGCGCGCGACGATGGCAGAGACACCAAGCTTCCCTTTCTCGATATTGCCAGTGAACCAGGCCTCGTCGCCGACGCCGGCCAGCGGTTTCGTGTTCTTCTGACCGGCCTGCAAATGCCGGGTTTCCTTGATCGACGCCCAGGCACGATCGGCGGCGGCTTTGTCTGGAGCCTTGACGACCGTCAGCGCGACCGTGCCGTAGCCTTCCGTCAGCTCGTACATGCAGACAGTCGCGCCCATGTTCGGCTTCGGCTTCATCGGGCCGCCCATGATGCGTTGTGCGTCGGCTGCACTGAAGAGCGCACACACCGCAGCATTTGACGGCGTTTGCGTCGCGACGGCACTGACGGACACGAACGTTATCGCCGTCGCAACGGCGAACGCAATCCGTAAAGCGAGTCGCATGGAAACAAACATACCTCACCCAGACGTCACCGCTATGTTAAACCTGGCCTTCGCCAGGAGGAAGAAGCACCCTGCTTCCGCCCGAGGTCGCAGGACCTTCAGGCAACTCGAGAGCATCGATCGTTCGCGTCCGGCCAACGAGACGCCTCGTTCGCGGCTCCAATCCTCTACACGTGATGCCGCCGCCGGAATCCGACCGGCGATCGACGACTGAACCTGCCCGCATCGTAAGGTGAAAAACAGGGTTACCTCGTCGCTACCACCGCAATCGAGATAGTGCAGTCGTCCGGTGTTGACGGTGATGAACTGATCTGCAGCTGGAGTTTGACCGCCAACGAGTCAAGGCTGACGTTGCTGCGCAGTCGTCACAATGGACAGCAGGATCATCCTGGTGATTACGGCGAGCGAGCGCCGAACATCGAGCCGTCGCACAATCGGCATGATAGCGCCGCATCGAGTCGGTGCGCCGCCATCACTGCGCGAACATAAAATCGTGCAGCGCCGACCCCAACGCGGCGGCGAAGTACATCAGCACGAGTATTCCGGCAAAACAGATCCCGAAGAATCTCAGCGCACCGGCAGGGCCGTCGTTTTCATGCAGCGCTGTGAGGATTGCGCTGAACAGGGCGACCAGCCCGACCAGGATCGAAAGGTGCGAGGGGACCACTTCCTAGCGGGCACCGATTGCTTGTATCCGGGTTGGCGGTGCCGGTTCTTCCACGGCGGCGGCGGATGCCCGACCGCCCGGTCCCCCCCGCAGCGGTGCGCGTACGTGGGCGTGCGGATCGGCAGGCGGCCCACTGGGGAACCTCGGCTCATTGGGAAACCTCGGCCGCCTGCGGACCCTCGCCTCACTGAGGAACCTCGGCTCGTGGCGGAGCCTCGGCTTGCGGCGGAACCACGCGATCACTGTCCGGAGAAACGCTCTCACCATCCGCGGATGATACGCGCGATGCAGGGTATGAACCCGCCAAAACTGGCACAAACGCTGGACTGCGGACGATGATCGCGACGTCCGAAAGACTTGAGGGTGTATCGGTAGCGTCCACGCAGCGGGTGGCTGGAACCACGACGCTGCCGGTACCATGAACCTCTACGCTGCGCGACTGATCGGGCGGAACCTGGCGGCGGATATTCAGATTACCAGGCGCAAAGCATTTCCGGCCGTTCGACGGCGACGGGACCGTAGCTACAGAAAACTGATTGAGTAAGTGTAGGGAAGGCCCTCAGGGCTTTGCGGACTGCGGCTGCCAGAGCTCAATCTTATTCCCATCCAGGTCATAGATCCAGGCAAAGCGACCGTAGGATTCATTCATCCGTTTGGCGTCAATCTTTACTCCCTCTTGTTTTAAGCGGTCGAGCAAAGCATCCAGATCGTCCACGATGTAGTTGACCATGAACGGCGCGTGGCTGGGCTCGAAATAGTCAGTGGAGTCAGGAAAAACAGTCCAAACTGTAACGTGTTCCTTTTGCGGATCGTCGTGTTCGCGCCACGGAAGCATCGCTTCTCCGCCTTTGCCAGCGAGTCCAAGATGCTTCGAATACCATTCGCGCATCTGATCACGATTAGCGGATTTGAAGAAGACACCGCCGATTCCAAGGATGCGCCCGCGCTGCTCCATTTTGACAGGCGGCTTCGACTTTTCCGGTTGCGAAGATTGCACGTCCTTTCCTCCTTTTGAACAGGCCGAGATGAGCAATAGCGAGCCGACCGCAATTGCGCTCCAGGGTATTGCCTGCATGTGCGGATTATACAAGTTTCGATTTGGCCAGCGGCGAAATCCGTTGCACTTATTTTCTCGCAGTTTCTATAGTCATTAGGGAATTTGCGTCCCGAAAAGCTTCCTTTCTTATTCGATGGGGGAGGTCTCC
This sequence comes from Vicinamibacterales bacterium, assembly GCA_051985095.1. GTDB lineage: Bacteria > Acidobacteriota > Vicinamibacteria > Vicinamibacterales > CAVVIG01 > Gp6-AA45. The sequence continues at coordinate 9,419 of JBPYEE010000025.1, forward strand.
ATGAACGACATCGGATTGTTCGA
>JBPYEE010000026.1:0-6000 GCA_051985095.1 Vicinamibacterales bacterium
AGACCTTTCCGGCCGACATGATGACGCGCGGCTACGCCGCCGCGTTCCAGGTCGTCAGCCTGCCCGTTGCGCGGATGCCGGCGCTGCGCCTCGTTGGCGTGCTGCTGGCGGCGGCTCTCGTCATCGCCGCAGGATCCTCGAGTGCGCGGCTCGCGTGGTTCACGGTCTTCGCGATCGTGTACTTCGCGGGGTATCCGGCGCTGCAATTCCTGCCGCGACACTATTTTCCGTTCGAGGTCATCGGCTGGCTGCTGCTCGCGTGGGCAGTCGAGCGCCTCGTGCGCCGTCGCGTTGCCGGGGACTACCGGCGCGGGGTGGCCTGGGCCGCTCTCGCGGTCGTGGTGCTCGTCGCGCCGCTCTGGGTCCTGCGCGCCTACCAGCATCGACGCGTGTCCGCGCTTCTCGAGGCCTACGCGACTTCCCCGACTGATCCACTGGTGGTTGACCCGCGACTCGGCCCGAAACCGACGGAAATGAGCGTTGTCGAAGCACTCGGCCGGACGCGCGCGCGTTTCGTCGAAGTCACCGCTGACGACTGCCGGCCCGAGACGACGATTACGTTCCGGTATGATCCCGCCTATTCGCAAACCGACTTCACGCGGACCGTGCGGCTCAGCCGCGGTGGCGGGTTGACGCGGCTCTTCGAGCCCGTCTACGACACCTTCACCGGCGTGGACGTGTCCGATCCGGCATGCGTGGCGCACGCGTTTACCGTTCGCGGGGCCGACCGGTTTCCGTTGCTGCTCTCGGCGCAGCTGCCGGCAGACTGGACGTCGCAGCGGCAATATCAGCAGATGTCAGGCATGAGATGAAAACGATTGTGCACGTCGTCGGCGCTCGGCCGAATTACATGAAGATCGCGCCGCTCATCGAATCGCTGCGCGCCGGAAGTCCGTTTCGGCAGGTTCTCGTCAATACCGGGCAGCATTATGACGACATGATGGCGCGGGCATTCGTGCGCGACCTCGGGCTGCCGACGCCCGACTACGACCTTGGCGTCGGTTCAGCGTCGCACGCCGTCCAGACCGCAAGCATCATGATCGAATTCGAAAAGGTCTGTCAGGCCGAGCGGCCGGACCTGGTGGTCGTCGTCGGGGATGTGAACTCGACGGTGGCAGCATCGCTCGTCGCCGCCAAGCTGTTGGTGCCTGTCGCACATGTCGAGGCCGGCCTGCGCAGCGGCGATCGGACGATGCCCGAGGAGATCAATCGGATCGTCACCGATCGACTGTCCGACCTGCTGCTGACGCCGTCACCCGACGGCAACGCGAACCTGCTTGCCGAAGGCGTTCCAGCCGAGAAGATTCACCTCGTCGGCAATATCATGATCGATTCGCTTCTCCGCCATCTTCCGATGGCGTCGCTTGATCGGATTCGCGATCGGATTCCGGTCGAGCAGGGACGCTACGCGGTGCTGACGCTGCACCGGCCGTCGAACGTCGACGACGCCGCCGTATTCCGCCGGATTCTCGCCGCAGTGCGCGCGATTGCCGATTCGCTGCCGGTCGTGTTTCCGGTGCATCCCCGCACGCGCCAGCGGATGCGCGACTTCGGCTTGAACGGCGAGCTCGCCAGCGTTCTTCTTCACGACCCGATGGGGTACATCGATTTTCTGAGCCTCACCGCGCACGCTCGCCTGATCCTGACCGATTCTGGCGGGCTGCAGGAAGAATCGACGGCCCTCGGGATTCCGTGCTTGACGCTGCGCGACAACACGGAGCGCCCGATCACCGTCACGCACGGGACAAACCAGATTGTCGGCACCGAAACCGAGGCCATCCTGGCCGGCTACCGCCGCGCCTTGTCGCCGGCGTCCACCGAACGTCCGGATCTGTGGGATGGCAAGACCGCCGATCGCATCACCCGAGTCGTTTGCGACTTCCTGTCGAGTTGAAGTCACACCGAGCCGAAACCGTGATCGTCGCGCTGATCTTCTGCGTCGCCGCGTGGGCCGGCGTTCGCGCGGTCGCCGCCTTTCGCGAGGCTGGCGGCATCCAGGACTTCTATCAGCGGCGTTTCGGTCCCGCCGTGATGCTCGCCTGCGGCCGGCCGTTCATGGAACCGGTAGGGGACGGGCTCACAGCGCTCACGCAGTTTCTTGCCGAGCGCGCCGCGTCGTTCGACTGCCGGCTCCTTCCGAGCGACGTCCGGACGAGTCCGCTCGACGGGTTTCAGAACTCCAGCCGGTACCTCCTCTACGCGGCGGCTGGGACGTGGCGAGCCGCCGGCGTGTCATGGCAAGGGCTGTCGCTGATCGGCGGCGTCTTCTTCGGCGCGGTTGCGGCGCTCACGTACGGGGTGCTGCGCCTGGCGCTGTCCCGTGTCATCGCCCTGCTGATGCTCGTGCCCGCCGTGACGTCGACGCCGAACGTGATGCTGGTGCCGCAACTGCGGGACTACTCGAAGGGGCCATTCCTGCTGGCGGCCATCCTCATCATGGGGTGGCTGGTCACAACCGCGTCCGATACTCGCCGACTCGTGGCGCTGGCGGCGGCCGCCGGCGCGGTGATCGGGGTCGGCATCGGTTTTCGAATGGACCTCATGATTGCCGTCGCGCCGATGCTCCTGACGCTGGCGGTGCTGCTGCCACCGTCGGTCACGGTCCGTGCACGCGCCGCTGCGATGGTGGTGTTCCTGTCGGTCTTCGTGGCCGCGGGGTTTCCGATTCTGCGTGGCTACGCGGCCGGCCGCAACACCGGCCACGTGACGTTGCTCGGCCTCGGGGCCCCGTTCGACGGGCCGCTGCGCATCGAGCCGTCGATCTATGAGTTCGCCGGCCAATACAACGATTCCCTTGCGTACTCGATCATCAACAGCTATGCCATCCGCCTCGAACAGCGTCGCGTCGTGCTCGGGTCCCCCGAATACGAACAGGCCGCCGGACACTATCTGACGCAGCTCATGCGCGTGTTTCCGGCTGATTTCATGACGCGCGTCGTCGCCGCGACTCGCGCCGTCCCGCACTATTTTCTCGACACGTCGCTCTTTCCGCCCCTGCAGGCGACGGGTACCCTGAGCCGCACCTTCTACCACCTTCGCGCGTCGGCATTGTCGCGCCTCGCGCCCTTCACCTTCGCAGCCGTCGTCGCCGTGATCGTGGGCTTGACGGTCGCGCATCCGCGCGCTGCCCTGCTGGCGCTAGTAGTGATGTTCGGGTTCGCGGGAGTCTCAGCGTTGCAGTTTCACGAACGCCACTTCTTCTACCTGCAGTTCGTGCCATGGCTGGCGTTCGGGATGGTGGGCCAGGCGTTGGTCCGTACGCGTGGCGCCTACGCGCCGCCGCCCCGGGACTGGATGGTCCGCGTGCTCGTCGTCGACGCGGCCCTCGTCCTGGCCGCTGCGAGTGCATTGTTCGTCGTCCGGCTCTATCAACAGCGCGCGGCGACTGCACTTTTTGCGTCCTACGAGGCCGCGCCGCGGACGGAGCTCTCCGCCAGCTACCGCGCGCTGCCCGAGGGACGGATCCTCGTGACAGCGCTGCCCTGGACGACGGCGCTCAAACCCGGCGCGCGATGGATTGAGGGCGGCTTGATTGCGGCGCAGTTCCGGGGCGATCGGTGCGGTGGTCGCTCGCTGCCGATCGTGGTCCGGTACTCGGGCAATCCACCCGACGTCGACCTGTCGGAGTCCGTCACCGTGCCAGTACGGGCCGCGGCGGAGCCGACGCTGCTCGTTGTGTCCACATTCGACCGCGCGGACGAGTCGATCCGGTTTCGCGGTATCGAGCTTCCGGCATCCCTGGCGAAATGTTTATCAACCATCTCAAAGGTCGACGGACTCGACTCGACGCCGCTTCTGCTGACGGTACGCCTCGCACCTGGTTGGCGCGGCGACAAGCTGTTTCAACGACTTCGTTGACAATTGGATCGTCAGCGAGACGATTCGTGCGGTGTTCGCGAACGCTCGCGTCGGCCGCGAAATCGGCGACAAAACCATGATCGGCACGTTCGTCGAGATCCAGCGTGGCGCGAAGGTCGGGCGACGCGTTAAGGTATCGGGCCACACGTTCATCTGTGAGGGGGTCGAAATCGAGGACCAGGGGTTCATCGGGCACAGCGGGACATTCATCAATGACCGGTACTGGCGCGCCATGACGCCCGGCGGTGACCGGCAGGGCGACCGCGACCGGACGGTCGTCCCGACACGGGTGCGCCGCGGCGCATCCATCGGCTCGGCGTCGACGATTCTGTGCGGCCTTGAAACCGGCGAAGGGGCCATCGTCGGCGCCGGCAGCGTCGTCACACGCGACGCGCCGCCGCGAACGATTGTGGCGGGCAACCCGGCGCGCATCCTGCGCGCGGTGGAGGAGCAGACGTGAGGTTCGACCGCGTGCTCGTGACCGGCGGCTCGGGCCTCGTCGGATCGCATATCGCCGACCAGCTCGTGGAGGCCGGGGCGTCGGAGATCGTGGTGCTCGACGACTTCTCGCGAGGGCGCCGCGAGAACCTCGCCGCCGCGGAGGCGAGCGGGCGCGTTCGGATCGTTGAGGGCGATGTGCGCGACCCGGACACGGTCCGCCGCGCGATGGACGGCGTCGGCATCGTCTTTCATCAGGCCGCGATCCGCATCACGCGCTGCGCCGACGAGCCACGCGCGGCAAAAGAGGTGCTCGTCGATGGCACGTTCAACGTGCTCGAGGCGGCGGTCGCCGCCCGCGTCCGCAAGGTCGTGGCTGCGTCGACCGCGTCGGTATACGGTCTGGCGGAGTCGTTTCCGACAGTCGAGACCCATCACCCCTACGCGAACCGTACGATTTACGGCGCGGCGAAGCTCTTCAATGAAGCGCTGCTGCGAAGCTTCAACGAGATGTTCGGCCTCGAATACGTCGCGCTGCGGTATTTCAACGTCTACGGACCCCGGATGGACGTCTGCGGCGTCTATACCGAGGTCATGATCCGCTGGATGGACGCGATCGCCGCTGGACGGTCTCCGAAGATTTTCGGCGACGGCACCGACAGCATGGACTTCGTGCACGTGGCCGACGTGGCGCGCGCCAACCTGCTGGCCGCAGCGTCGGCCGAGACCGACGCGGTCTTCAACGTCGCGACGGGCGTCGAGACGTCGTTGAACGAGCTGGCCGACACGCTCCTGCGTGTCATGAGTTCGTCCCTGCGGCCTGAATACGCGCCGCCGAGAACGGTCAACGCCGTCGGCCGCCGCCTCGCATCGATCGACGCCGCGCGCGATCGTCTCGGGTTCCGCGCGGCGATTCCCCTCGAGCAAGGGCTGCGGTCGCTCGTCGGGTGGTGGCGCGAGCAGCGGTCCGCGGCGCTGCGATGAAGACCGACTTGCGCGAAATCCCCTTTGCGCGGCCCGATTTCGGCGACGAGGAAGCCGCGGCGGTCGCCGAGGTCCTGAGGTCCGGGTGGGCGAGTCAGGGGCCGTGTGTGGCGCGCTTCGAGGAGCTGTTTGCCGCGCGCGTCCGCGCGCGCTACGCCGTCGCGACCTCCTCGTGCACGACCGCCCTGCATCTCGCGCTGCTCGTGGCCGGCGTTGGCCCGGGCGATGAGGTCATCTGCCCGTCCTACTCGTTCGTCGCGACCGCCAATGCGGTCCTGTACGCCGGGGCGACGCCCGTCTTCGCCGACATCGACCCCGCAACCTGGAACATCGACCCAGACGACGCCCTTCGCCGCCGTTCTTCGCGAACCAAAGCGGTGCTGCCGGTGCATCAGGTCGGTCTGGCGGCGGATCTCGATCGGCTGGCTGCATTCGGTGCCGCCGGCATCGCGATCATCGAAGACGCCGCCTGCGCGATCGGATCGACCTACAAAGGCGGCCCCATCGGTTCGCACGGTCATCTCGCCTGCTTCAGCTTCCATCCCCGCAAGACCGTCTCGACCGGCGAGGGCGGCATGATCACCACCGACGATGCCGGTCTTGCGGAGCGCGCCCGCCGCCTCCGGTCACACGGCGCCAGCGTGTCCGCCCTCTCCCGCCATCAGGCGAAGGGGGTGGTATTCGAGGAGTACTCAGAACTGGGCTACAACTACCGGATGT
>JBPYEE010000027.1:0-15035 GCA_051985095.1 Vicinamibacterales bacterium
CCACAGATACGGAGTGACCTCGAACACCCAGCCGTCAGGCGAGGACGGTGGTTGCGCTGACTGGGCCATCGCTGGCGCGCACGACAGCAGCGCGGCTATGACTCCGACGACACAATAGCGGGTGTTCACGTGCCGTTCCTTTCAGGGCGTACGCGACGCAACATCAATCCTGTCGACCGATCGCGTGCGCCCGCGCTTCGTTTGGGTCGCAACGCTCTCGAACAACGGGAGTTCGGTCCTGAGCCAACGGACCGGCAGTGCAACAGCCAGTCCACAGAGCGACCATCGCTGATGGACGGGCTCCGCGTCACCGCAGCACGCGCGCCGTCAGCGAATTGGAATTGCGATCATGGTCCGTCGCGATTCATTCGCGGTTGAGGGGTGTTCGTTCGTGGCATGGGTTCAATCGACGCTCGCCCCAGAGCGAACTTGCACAGAGGAGCCCGCGACCGCTTTTCGCAAATGAGTATGGCCACTCAACGGTACTTAGCGGCGTCACGACAGGGTGTGATCGCTCACAATCCGCAGTGGCTCATCTCAGATGAGCTCATTCAGCCTCCGATGGGTGTCACCTCGAGCGTACGCTTCAATCTGTCCATTCTGTCCCGTTCAAGAGCCACACTTGATTGGTGGGACTTCAGGGGGTTGCGAACGATCGAATGCGTAATCTTGAATCCGCAGGTCTCCGGCTGGAAGTCGCGAGCAAGCGGATCGTTAGCCTGACCCGCGGCGTGCGAACAGTACAGCCGTTCCCCTGTCAATCATCGCCCGGTACCTTGTTTGATGCGCTACATGTCGAAAGGTTAGCGATACGAACCGGGGCGAATGAGCGCTGTTCAGCAGGGGAGGGCGCGATGAGGACCAAAGACATTGTGACACCGGCCGTGCTCATTCTCACCATTGTGCTCTCGGGTCTGGCTGCCACCGACTTTGCGGCGCCAGCGGCCTCGGGCGCGCGACCGCATGCGGTTTCTGTTCAGGCTCTCCTCATCGGTCGCGTCCCCGGGCAACAATTTCCGGCCTTGGACAAGATTGCCAACAAAGTCATCGCGAAGTACCAGGGATCGTCGTGTGAACAATTGTGGCAGGAGAGGAACGCAAAGGCCAACCAGCCTCGATCCGCACAAGAACAGGAAGCCGTCAGTATTTTGCAGAGCGATCCCCAGCGGCGTGCAGAATTTATCAACCGAGTCGCCGCTCCGATCGCCAACAAGATGTTCGAGTGTGGGCTGATTCCGTGAGGCGTGGAGACCACGTGAGCGGTTAAACCGGGAGGTGTTCCATGGTCAACGCGTGTTCAGTTCGCTTCGTGGCAGGTGCCACGTTGAGCTTGCTCCTCGCACCCGTGTTGACGCCGGCGCAGACCACACGAACGTCCGGCCCGAAGGCAACTGCTGCGACGTCGCAGAAAACTGCACACAAGGCACATCCAGCACCTGCAACCCTTCAGCTCGAGCCAAAAGCCCTTGACGTCTTGAGGGCCGTCAGCGACCGCCTGAAGACGGCCCGAACGATCTCATTCGTGGCCGTGGAAACCTTCGAGAGTCTCAGCCGCCAGGGCGCTCCACTCGTCTTGGCGAATCGTTTCGAAGTGACGCTCCGACGGCCCGACAGGCTGAAAGTCATCCTCGCCGGTGATGGCCCATCGTCGGAGTTCTACTACAACGGCAAGACGATGATGGCCTATGCGCCGGCCGAGAACACCGTCGCCGTCGCCGAGGCCCCGGCGACGATCGACGCAGCGCTGGAAGCGATTTTCCACAAGGCAGCCATCTACTTTCCGTTCACCGATTTGATTGTGGCGGACCCGTACGGCGACCTGGCCCCTGGTCTGAAGCACGCGTACTACGTCGGTCAGTCCCACGTCGTTGGTGACACGACCACCGACATCGTGGCCTTCGCGGGGGACAACGTATTTGTCCAGGTGTGGGTTGGGACAGAGGACCACCTGCCTCGCGCGATGCATGCCGTGTTTCTCAACGATCCGGACGAACTTCGCCACAACATGATTTTGTCCAACTGGCAGATTGACGCGCCGGCGCCAGACGAGCTCTTCACATCGGCAAAGGCGGCCAGCGCGAAGCGTATGGAGTTCGAGCATCCGCATCCCGAGGCGACGCAGGGCACCATGCCTGGACAGGGAAGACCGTCGCCAAAGGCCAAACCCTTTGGGTCGTTGCTTCACCTTGGGAGCCATGGAGGGAACACGCCATGAAGACGATTGGTCTCGCTACGACCACGCTGCTGATAATCCTGTGGGCGTCCGGTCCGGCATGGGCTTGGGGCCATGCGAACCGGTGGGGTGGCAGCACGGCGCATACCTTTGGTGCGACGCGGCACACGAGCGCGTTTGGAACCAGCACGTCACATGCGGCCGGCGTCGGCACGGTTCACCACAATGCGTATGGCGGCGCGACGGCGCACAGTGCCTACGGGGGGACCGCCCATGCAAACGCCTGGGGTGGTGCCACGGTAGGGAGGTACGGCGCGGGGGCGGTGCACACGACGCCATACGGGGCCTCCGCGTATCACGCACCCGGCGCGTACTACGGCTACCACCCGCCAGTGACTGCAGGGTATTACGGGGCTCACTGCTATGACTGCGGAAGTGGCTGGGCGACGGCTGGCGCTGCCCTCGCCGGTGGCGCGGTCGGCGCCGCGGCCGGCGCTGCCGCAGCATCTTCGACCGCCGCAGTCGCGACAACTGGTGCGTACGCCGCAGGCGTCGCCGCGGGCCGCACCCAGGCAGTCGCGGCCTACGCACCAGGTGCGATGGTCGTCACACTGCCCGCCGGGTGCGTCACGCCAGACGTGCACGGCCAAGCCTATTACTTGTGTGGCAATACGTGGTTCCGTGCTGCCTACGGCGCCAACGGCATGTACTACACGGTTGTGCCCGCTCCGTGAGACAGGACCTATGTTGAAGACGTGAAATGCAGTTTGCTAACGGTTGTTCGACCGCCGCGATGAAGATCTGTTTGCCGTGTCGCCAAGGTCGACTATAGATTAACTTCTCTTTTTTCTTGTTGCGGTTGGCTCCAGTCGAGCGCCGACGAGGCGTAGAACCCGTCGATGACAAGCTGCTCACTGATCCAGCCATTCCGACCGCTATTGAGCGTATTGAGCTTCTTGGAGTTCGCGGCCGGTGGGGACGCCAGGATGCGGCTGGCCGAGGCAGGCTGCGAATCACGACGAAGGATGTCAAGCTCTCGGCAGCGTAGGTGGACGGAGTCCATGATCTGCGCGTTTCCGAGAGCGCGTGGCCTGTCCCGCGACCCCTGCGATACGCCGAACTCACGTCACTCCTTCGGAGCCTCTCTCTGAGACGCCAACCCGCAATGTCCAACAATTCGATCGACGCCATCACTCCGGATCTGGCGGCGAGCGTCTCCCGAAACATCTCTTACACAGCGGGTCCCGATCGTAGAGGAGGAAACGCTTGCCGCCCAAGAAGCCATCGACGGCATCGGTGAGTTGTTGAGGCGCGGAAGCGCGAACGGATCGTCGAGCGTTCATTCGGCAAGGCGGAGATCCTGTTGATTGCCTTGCTCCCGATCGTGCGGGAGCTGCGTGGTCCGGCTTGTTTGCGCGACCGAAAAAGGAGGAGAACATCATCTTGTCGAGACCGTGGTCATTAGCGGGCCGTGAAAGATGTCTGACACGACACGGCAGCTAAACGACGCAGCGCTTCAATCAGCATGCGTGAGGCGCCATTCGCGTCGCCGTGCTCGTCGGTTTGAGGCGAAGCCTCACTGATGTCCCGTAATCATGGTTCGTGACATTTGTTGCGCGGCCCGCGCGTCGGCCGTTCGCTGCGCGAATCGAGCGATGCTCGCCAGGATCTCGTCGGCAGTTTTGATCCACACGAACGGCGTCGGATTGTCGTGATGGGCGTCGATGAATTCCTGAATGCCGGCTTCCAGCTGTGCGACGCTGCGATCCGCGCCGCGGCGGATCTGCTTCATGGTCAGCTCGGCGAACCACCTTCGACGAGACTCAGCCAAGAGCCGTAGGTCGGCGTGTCGTGCGCGTGGAAGCTTTGCTTCGCCCTCCCGGAACCGCCGTGCTTAGTCCGTCGCGGGTCTGGCCGCGACGGCGGACGCCATTGGCGCCGTCTTCACCCAGTTCGCCATGTAGGTGTACACGACGGGTGTCAGGTACAGCGTGATGATCTGCGACACAAGAAGGCCGCCGACGACGGCGAGACCGAGTGGACGCCTGGCCTCACCTCCGGCCCCAAATCCCACCGCGATCGGGATCGCGCCGAACAGCGTCGCCATACTCGTCATCATGATCGGACGAAAGCGGGTTAGGCAGCCTTCATAGATGGCGTCGGTCGGCGCCTTGCCCCGTTGGCGTTCGGCCTCGAGCGCGAAATCAATCTGCATGATCGCGTTCTTCATGACAAGCCCGATCAACAGGATCAGCCCGACGAAAGAGTAGATATTGAGCTCGCTGCCGAACAGCCACAGTGTCAGAAGGCCACCGAGGGCCGCCGACGGAAGTCCGGAGAGGATCGTGATCGGATGAATATAGCTCTCGTAGAGCATGCCCAGCACGATGTACACCACGCCTATCGCGAGAAAGAACAACAGTCTAAGATTCGACAGCGACGCTTCAAACACCTTTGCGGACCCCTGGAAACTTGTCGTCACGGTCGGCGGGAGCAGGCTACGGGCGATCTCGTTGATGCGATCGATCGCGGTCCCGAGCGAAACGCCAGACTGCAACGCGAACGAAATGTTCACCGCCGGCAACTGTCCGTAGTGGTTGACGCTCAGCGGCCCGACGTCTTCTCGGAAGTCCATCACCGATTCAAGCGGGACGAGGCTGCCACGCGGCGTCTTGAACGAGACCTTCTTCAGCGATTCGGCACGCTCCTGGTACCGGGGATCAAGCTCCAGGAGCACCCGATACTGAGTCTGTTTCCCGTAGATCGTCGACACCCATTGTTGGGCGAATCCGTTCGAGAGCGAGTCGGTGATCTGAGCCGCGTCCAGCCCGACGGCCGCCGCCTTGTCTCGATCGATGGCCATGTTTACGCGGGGACTCTTCAGTTCCATGTCGTTGGAGACATCCTGCACCTGGGGTAGCGCGGCGATCGCTTGCTCAAGACGGGGGGCCCACACCGCGAGTTCGTCGTAGTTGAGACTCTGGACGGTCAGGTTGAAGCTGCTGTTTCCCCGGAACCCTCCGATCTGCAGGGCCGCCGGCACGGTCACGAATGCTCGAAAGCCCGGGAACCGCCCGAGGTTTCCTCTGAGCTGCTGCGCAATTTGTTGCGATGACAACGAGCGCGTCGCACGCGGGTTCAACTGAATCGCGAACCGGGCGGTGTTCTGGTTCCCGCTTCCGCCACCCGTGTTGGCCATGAGCGAGTCGACATCGGGATTTCGTTTGATGATGTCGGCGACCTGTTGGGTGTGCCCGACCATTTCGTAGTACGACGTGCCCTGCGCCGCTCTCAGCAACACCCTGAGCGAGTCGTTATCCGTGTCGGGGATGAACCCTTTGGGCACGACGCCAAACATCTTGACGGTGGCGACGAGAATGCCGAGGAACACCCCAAGCACGACGAGCCGATGATTCAACGCCACACGCAGGCTCGTTCCATAGCCAGCCCGGAGACGATCGAACCCCCTGTCCATGAACCCCGCGAGGCCTGTCTTCGTGTGCAGGACACGCAGAAAGCGGCTGCAGAGCATGGGCGTCAGCGTGATCGAGACCACCCCGGAAATGAGCACCGTGCTGACGATCGTCACAGCGAACTCGCGAAACAGCCGGCCCAGAATGCCGCCCATGAACAAGATGGGGATAAAGGCCGCGGCCAGCGAGACCGTGATCGTGACGATCGTAAAACCAATCTCCTTCGAGCCCCGCAGTGCCGCATTCAGTGGTGAAGCCCCCGCCTCGATGAGGCGAACTGCATTTTCCAGCATCACAATCGCGTCGTCGACGATGAAGCCGACTGACAGGATGAGTGCCATCATCGACAGATTGTCGAGGCTGTAGTGCAGCAGCTGCATAACGGTGAATGCGCCCAGAATCGAAAACGGAAGGGCCAGCGCCGGGATGAGGGTTGCGGAGATGTTGTGGAGAAAGAGATAGATGACGACCACGACGAGCACGAGCGTGACGAGCATCGTGGCTTTGATGTCGCCGAAGGCCTGACGAATGCTGATGGAGTTGTCATCCTTGATGACCCAATGTACCGAGGGCGGCAACTGCTTCTGGATGGTGGGCAAGACTGCGAGGACCGCATCCGCGACCTCGATCACGTTCGCGTCGGGCTGCTTCAGCACTTCCAGCGTGATCGAGCGCCGTTGAACGTCTTTCGAGATGTACCACGCGCGCTGCGTGATCGTCTGGACACTGTCGATGACCGTGGCGACCTGCTCCAGGCGCACCGGGGCACCACTGCGGTATCCGACGACCATGCCCCGGAACTCGTCCGCGTTATTGAGTTGCCCGTTCGCCTGGATGTTGAACGTCGCCCCACGTCCAAAGAGCTGCCCGGTGGGCTGATTGACGTTCCAGCTCTGAAGCGCGGTATTGATTTCGTTAATGCCGATGTGTTGGGCCTGCAGCTTCTCTGGATCGACCTGGACGCGGACGGCGTACTTGGCAGCGCCCTGAATATTCACCTGCGAGACGCCGTTCACCATTGATATTCGTGGCGCGAGCACGTTCTCGGCGTAATCATCCAGCTTCGACATCTCGACCGTGTCTGACGTGAGGTTGACGTCAAAGATCGGGTCATCGGCCAGATTGACCTTGCGGAACGATGGCGGCGTGGGAAGGGTGCTCGGCAGGAGGGGCATGGCAGCCGCAATCGCCGTTTGGACGTCGACCGCTGCACTGTCGATGTTCCGGTTCAGGTCGAATGTCAACGTGATCGAGGTGTTCCCGATGCCACTCGACGAGGTCATTTCGTCGATTCCGGCAATCGTCGTGAACTGGCGCTCCAGTGGGCTGGCCACAGCGGACGCCATCGCCATGGGGTCACCACCCGGCAAAGCCGCGTTGACGTTGATGGTGGCGTTGGCCACCGTCGGCAACTCGCTGATCGGCAACGTTCGGTACGAGACAATCCCGAACAGCGCAATGGCCGCCATCAGCAAACTCGTCGCGATCGGACGCCGGATGAAGACCTCGGAGATGTTCACGCCAACCTGCTCATCGATTCAAAACGTCGCGCGAAGAGACAGCTGGAGACGCCGCGGCGGTTGGGCTGACACGGCTTGTCCAAATAGCGGCGATGTTATCGTACCGATATACGCTGTGAAATTCGTGCGATTCAGGACGTTGAACGCGTCGAGACCGACGGTCAACTTCGGCATATCCTCGCCCGGCCGCGTCCGGCCGATCACAATGTCGCGAAACCAACGTAGATCGAGGTCCGCGTACCCGGGTCCTTCGAGCGTGTTCCGCGTGACGCCCGAAGGCCGAGCATTCGAGCGGCCGTTGTTGTAGAGATCGCTGCCGGCCAGCAGGCTATAGGGCTTGCCCGAGTACAAAGCAAGTGCCGCGCTCACGCTGAATAAGTCGCCCACCTTGAACGTGCCGAGTGAATCAAAACGATGCCGCTGGTCATAATCGGCTCGTGCGTATTCGGTTGACAGCTCATCGTCGTTGGCGGGAAACCAGCCAATGCCCCCGGTGTTGTTGAGCGTCTTGTTGAGGGTGTATTGCGTCTGTCCCGTGAAGTATTTCGTGATGATCCCTCGCAATGTCAGCTGCAGGGCGTTGCTGCGCAGCTTGCCAGTCGATTCCATTTCGCGGACGACACCGTAGATCGGGTCAGGGCGGGCGCCATACGCGGGGGGCAGCGGTGCGTTGACGTCGCGCGACAAGAACAGGTTGTTGCTGTACATCCCAATGTAGTTGGTCGATAGCGTCAGGGCCTTGGCGATTTGCCGGTCCACGCCGGCACCGTACTGCCACGTCGCCGGGATCGTAATCGTGGGTGACAGTGCGACGATGCTGCGGGGCTGTGCCAGCGATGACACACCGATTGGCAGCGGTGTCGGATACCCAGGGTCCGTGATGACGAACCGCAGCAATTGGCCATTCTGGGAATGCAACAGATCCGAAATTGGGCCAGGACCGGTCCGATCATGGAAGAGCCCGGCGCCGGCTCGGAAAACCGTTCCGGCAAGACGTGCGGGTGCCCATGCGATCGCTGCCCGTGGGCCGAAGTCGTTGTTGTCGTGGAAGTAGTTCTGCCAGTCGTACCGGACACCGACTGTCGTCGTGATCTCCGAGTTCACTTGAATTTCGTCTTCGACAAACAGCCCGAGCACTTTTTCGAGGAACGCCTCATGGCCGTTGCCGCGCTGCGCAACGAATACGTACGGCAGGCCAGCTTGGTACGCCTGCAGGCTGGCAAAGGAGAACGTGCCGATTTGGTTCGTGTTGTCATCGAATCGGCGTCGACTCCAGTCCGGAATATCCAGACCGCCCTTGATCGTGTGGTGTTTGGGCGTCCACGTCAGGGTGTCCTTCACCTCGACATGATGTTCGGTCCGCAGGTAGTCGGCCTGAGCGCCGCCGCCAGTAAACGCGTCGAGGACGACGATACCGGGCGCCTGGGTTACGCTGGATGTGGCGTTGAAATATTGCCCGTAAAGGAGCCGCGCCTGGTGAAACAGCGTCGGCCTTAGAATCGTGTCTTGCGTATAGACCGATTCGAGCTCGTGGAACAGGTTGTTGGTCCCGGCCTCCGGCAACGTCAGCCCGCCGACGCCCTGGTTGGTGGCACGCCTGTATTGAAAAGACGTACGAAACGACAGCGTGTTCGCTGTGCCCTGCTGATGCGAGACGCTGCCGGACGCGAACGAATTTCGGTAGGGACTGGGCACATTCCCGTCAATGAGTCCGGACCGGCCAATCGCGTGGACAATCGCCTGCTGGTCCTCCTCGTCGTGGTTAAGCGACAGCACAAAGGATGTGCTCTGCCCGTCACCGACAGGGCCGCCTAGATAGCCTTCAAAGATGCGTCGTTGCTCGGCGGGTTTCTCCACCGCGAAGGGCTCTCGAGCATTGAAGCGCGAGTCGCGAAAGATTGCGTTGACCGTCCCGTGATACGCCGTCGACCCGGGCTTGGTAATCACCTCGATTCTGCCGCGCCCCGGCCGATTGAATTCAGCAGAATACGGGTTCTGGTTGATCTTGATCTCCTTGATGGCCGATGCGGTCACGCCCAGGCCATTGGCCTCCATGCCGTTAACGACGAGCGTGACCCCGCCGGTTCCGAGCGCCGCAGAGTCGAGGAACCGTGACATGGTCGAGACGAAGTCCTGATCGAAGACCGGCAGATCGGCGAGCGTTTTGTCGTCGGCTGTCAGCGCGTCACGGTTTCGGGCGGTTGCCGTGCTCACCACGGGCGCCGCCGTGCTGACCGTGACTTCCTGGCTGACCCCGGCGAGCGCCATCACCATTCGGAGCGGCGCGGGTGCGCGTGCCCCGATCACCACATGCACCGTCATCGGCTCGAATCCCTCGAAGGCGACGATCACGTCGTACGCACCCCGTCGCAGCCGATCAAAACGGAACGTGCCCGTCGTATCCGTGGTGGTTTCGGCGACGACGCCTGTGGTCGTCGTGACGTCTACGCGCGCATTCGGCAATACCGCTCCCGTCGGATCAACGACCACTCCGGTCAGCGTGGACCCTGATGATGCGGGCACCTGAGCCGCGTGAACACGGATCGCGACGGCCACAAGCCATGCGCACACGAACAGGACCTGGCGCATCACGTCTGACGGACGAGGGACGCGTCCACTCGTTCCGATCACATTTCGACACTTTTGAGCGCGACACGATCGACCCCTGGGCCGGCGTTGAAGCATCAGCGGACATGGTAGCTCGTCCGGCCGCGTCTCGTTCCTGACAGACAAGTAAGGTTCGGTAACGTGCTCTCCCTGGCGGAGCCGTCAGGAAGTTGTCAAGATCTCGGTTGTACCGCGACCGACACAGTCGCCGTAAAAGGCGCCACCGTCACGAGCGAGCAAATCACTCGAATACGAACGACTCGACTATTCGACTCGCCAGTGAGAGACGTTCGACCATCCCCGCATCGTTTCCCGTGCCCACGCCGTGTTCTTGTCCTTGTGGCAGGTCGTGCATGGATTCGGAATCTTGTACGCGTCAGTCATTGACGGCGTAATGAACTGAAAGGTGTGGCTCCGCACGTTCACGTCAGCGATCGTTGATTCAATCTGAGGCATGTGGCACGCGACACACTCGTCACCCGCGCTGCCCACTCGGTGATGGGTATGCTGTTCGATCGTCGCGACGTTGTGCGGTCCGTTCGTGGACCCCGGGTTGTGGCATGTGAGACAGAGATCGCGCGCGGGCTTGATCGTGTCGGCATTGTTTGAAGTGCCGTGCACATCATGGCAACTGAAGCACGTGACGCCACGGCGATACATGACGCTCTGAACAAAGTCGTTGCCTTGCATGCGGTTCTTGTGCGCCGTTCCGTCGGCATAGTGCATGAACGTTGTCTCGCCGAGCTTGTTCTCCTCAAGCTTCCAATAGTCTCCGAGGTTCGCACCCTGGTGGAAGCCGACCGGCCAATCGTAGTACTTGCCGGCGATCGGATTCGTGAGCGGTTGTCCCTGTGAGTGGCACTGGATGCAGGTGTCATTCGCTCTCGTGAAGTCCAACTTCGCGGGATTGACGATGTTCGTCGCCGTCGGCTGCCGGACGTGCTCGCTGCCCGGACTATGGCACCGCTCGCAGCCGACGTTCCATTCGGTGACCTGCTTCGTCTGGATGTTGTAGTTGACCGAGTGACACCCATCGCAGAGCGGGCCGGTCGGCCGCTGGTCATTTCCACCGGGGTAGAACGGCACCCACCAATCCGTGTTCGGCTGCACCACATACGGCCGCCAGATCCGGTGCGTCACGTCCCACTGCGCGGGCAAAGGGAAATAGTCGTCGCCCAGCATTTGGAAGTACCGCTGCTTCCACTTCGACCCGTACACGAAGGCCACATCTGACAACGTGAACGTCAGCAGCGGATCCGCCTTGTTGAAGTCTGGCAGGACCACGTCAGGATGTTCCCGTGGGTCGGTGACAACGTTCGCCATCCGCGTCTTGGCCCACCGGCTGTAGATCGGCTGATGACACCGTCGGCACGCGTCGGAGCCCACGTACGAGCGCCCTTGGGGTGGTGGCGGGGCCGGCGATGGCGCGGCTGCTGGCGGATCGTTGTGCGCCGTTCCGGCCCTCGTCTGGGACGACAGGCTGACCGTGACGGATGAGGCGACGACGAGGACGGCGGCAGCGATCCAAACAGGTCCAGCCTTGGGCATACGGACGCTCATGCTACCGCGGTCTCTCGTTGATCCACGACTCTGACAGAAAAGTAAGGTTCGCGCCTGACGCAAACGTCAGCACGTTGTCAGGAGAATCCAGCGTGCGCGGCTCCTACGATGGCCCTGGGTGGAGGGACACACGATGAGCACGCGCGAGTTCCTAACAAACGTCACGTTCATTCTGACGGTCATGGCCATCGGGGCGCTGCTGGAAATCGCGGTGCCGTTGTTCGCCACGAGCGCCAATCGGGACCGACGCACCGCGAACCTTGGGTTGACGAGTCTGTCGTTCCTCTCCAATTGGCTGTTGTCATCGACCGCCGCGATTCTTGCCCTGTCGCTTCGCCCGGCGGGCTTGATGGCGACGGTCGCCTGGTCACCCACGGTGCAGATCGTGGTGGGCGTTCTGCTGCTGGACTTTTCGGTGGGGTACCTCTCGCATTACACGCTGCACATGTCGTCGTTCCTGTGGCGCTTCCATCGCATCCACCACAGCGATGAGTTCGTCGACGTCACAACGACGTACCGCACCCATCCGGTCGAGACCGTGTGGCGATTCCTCTTCGCCGTCGTTCCCGTGTGGATCGTCGGCATTCCTGCCCAGGCGGTCGTCATGCAGCGGCTGCTTCAGGCGGCATGGGGTGTGATGGAGCATTCGAACGTGCGGCTGTGGCGACCACTCGACCGGCTTCTCTCGCTGGTCTGGGTGACGCCGAACGTGCACAAAATCCATCACTCCCGCGCCCTCGCAGAGACCAACTCGAACTATGGCAACGTCCTCACCCTGTATGACCGACTCCTGGGGACGTTTACGCCAAGCGACCGGGCGCACTCGGTGGTCTACGGGCTCGACGACACCGACCCGAGTCAGGCCGCGTCGTTTCCAGGTCTGCTGACTATGCCGTTCGGGTCCCTCGATGAGGTGTCGGAACCTGACACAAAAGTCAGGGACGCGTCCATCGCCCCTCGCTAACATGCTCTGTTGGTGCGGATTCTCGTCGTCGAAGACGAACGCAAGATTGCCGAGGTGCTCGTCTCGGCTCTAATGACCGAGCACTATGACGTCGTGGTCGCCCCGACGGGCGAGGACGGCTTCTTCCGCGCCAACGCCGAGGCGTTCGACCTCGTCGTCCTCGACCTGATGCTGCCGGGCCGCAGCGGCCTCGAGATCCTGCAGACGCTCCGACAGCGACACGTCGAGACGCCCGTGCTCATCCTGACGGCTCGCGACGGGATCGATGATCGGGTGCGAGGATTGGACCTCGGCGCGGACGACTACCTCGTCAAACCGTTCGCCATCCCAGAGGTGCTGGCGCGGGTCCGCGCCCTGCTGCGACGGGGTCGACCGTCCGAGGTCTTCCGCCTGAAGGTGGCCGACTTGGAGCTTGATCTCGTCGCACGCCGCGCACACCGCGGCGACCGGCTCCTCGATCTGACTGTCCGGGAGTTCGAGCTCCTCGAATACCTGCTGCGGCACCAGGGGCACCTCGTCTCTCGGGAGATGCTCGCGCGCGACGTGTGGAGGGAGCCGCGCCGAGCCACACCGATCGACAACGTGATCGACGTCCAGATGACCCGACTGCGCAAGAAGGTCGACACGCACGGCTCCTCACGACTGATTCACACCGTCCGCGGTGTGGGCTTCGTGCTTCGTGAGGGTGAACCGTGAGGTGGGCGGCTCCATCAATTCGGGTGCGGCTCACCGGTTGGTACAGCCTCGTGCTGTTCCTCATGCTCCTGGTCTACGCGAGCGCCACCTACCTGGCGGTGCGCCATGAGTTCTTTGAGCAACTCGAGGATCAACTCCACGACGATTTCGAATCGGCTGAAGGGTTTCTCGTTCCGATGGCTGATGGTCACATCGCGTGGGCCGGCGATCGACACCACGACCGCGACGACGACGAGGATCGCGGCATCGATGTGTGGGCCGGTGACGGGCAGCCGATCTACCGGTCGGGTGCGTCGGCGGGCTTGCCACCGGTAGCACTGCCGGCGGCCACCGCCGCGGCGCGTTACGAATCGTTAACCGCGAACGGGCATCCATGGCGCACGTTGACGGGTACCACACTCGTCGGCGGCCGCTCAGTCGTGATGAGGGTGTCGCGCTCCGAGGACAGACTGCGTGCGCAAGTCGGCGAGATCCTCGTCGTGCTCGTGCTCGGCTTGCCGCTCGTCGTGGCGTTGGCCGGCGTGGGCGGCTACGTGCTCGCCCAGCGGGCCCTCACGCCGATTGACCATCTGGCGAAGGAGGCGCAACGAATCACCGCCGATCGCCTCCACGAACGGCTGTCCATTCTGAATCCAAACGATGAGATCGGGCGGCTGACGGCCGTCATCAACGACACCTACGCGCGTTTGGAAGCGTCCTTCGATCAGCTGCGCCGCTTCACTGCCGACGCCTCGCATGAATTGCGCACCCCCTTGACCGTCATTCGTGGCATCGGGGAGATGAGCCTCAAGGACACGCGTACGACGGCGGAGTATCAGGATGCAATCGGCAGCATGCTCGAAGAAGTCGACCGCCTCACGCACCTCGTCGACACGTTGCTGCGTTTGTCGTATGGAGATGCGGGGACCGTCCGACTCGTGCCGGAACCGATCGATCTGGCGGCTCTCGCACGTGAGGTCACGGCGTCGCTTGGCATTCTGGCCGAAGAGCAAAACCAACGGCTGGACGTGGTCGCGTCGGAGCCCGTCACGGCCACGGGCGATCGCCTCGTCCTGCGCGAAGCGCTGACGAACATCGTCGACAATGCGATCAAATACAGCCCGAAGGGCTCGACCATCCGGATTCAGGTCTCCGCTAATGGCGATCGGGCTGTCGTGGCTGTCGTCGACGAGGGGCCCGGGATCTCAGTTGAGCATCGCGCGCGAATCTTCGATCGGTTCTTTCGCATCGACGAAGGGCGTTCCCGAGACAAGGGTGGGACGGGACTTGGCTTGGCGATCGCGAAATGGGCGGTCGAGGTGAACGGCGGTCGGATATCGGTCGAGTCGCCTGCGTCGGGTGGATCAATGTTTCGGATTAGCCTGCCGAGGAGTCGGCAATCGGGGGAACAGGTATGAAACGTGTTGGGTTTGCCACAATGTTGATGATCGGACTGACCTCCGCCGCGAGCGGCCAGGAGATCCCTCCCGAATACCAGCAGGTGCTCACCACGCTCAGCAAGCAGGGCGACTACATGGCGAACGTCCTCAAGGTGAACATCCCGCGCAATGACGTCAGCGTGACCGTTGCGACTGTGAAGGCGCCGACGCCCTTCGGGTTTGGAGGCTGGATCGCGATGACCAGGGGGACAGGGGGGATGGACGTCATGATGGGCGACCTCGTTCTGACGCAAGATGAGGTCAGCGCCGTCATGTCGGCGCTCCTCGACAACGGCGTGGACGTCACGGCGCTGCACAATCACTTCCTGTGGGATGAGCCGCGGATGTTGTATATGCATGTGCACGCGCATGGGAAGGCAGCGGATCTGGCGCGGCGCGTCAAACCGGCGCTCGATCTCATCGGCAAGAACACCCGGAAACCTACGTCCACCGCACCGGCGATTTCTG
This sequence comes from Vicinamibacterales bacterium, assembly GCA_051985095.1. Taxonomy (GTDB): domain Bacteria; phylum Acidobacteriota; class Vicinamibacteria; order Vicinamibacterales; family CAVVIG01; genus Gp6-AA45. The sequence goes on from JBPYEE010000027.1 coordinate 14,880, forward strand.
CGCCGTCCTCGACGATCGACACCGCCAAGCTCGCACAGATCGTCGGCGCACCGGGAGAACAGTCCGGTGCGGTCTATAAGATCACGATTGGCCGCGATGATCTCAAGCTGACGGAGATGGGGGCGCCGATCAATGCGCGGATGGGACTCAATACCT
>JBPYEE010000028.1:0-6566 GCA_051985095.1 Vicinamibacterales bacterium
GCACACGACGTACCAGTTCGCTGGGAGCGGACGCATTTATCTGGCGGCAAACGCCGCCACGATTGTGTTCCTCGTACTGTGCGCGGTCGGGATGGTGGCGGCCGTCTGCCGCGGCGCGTCGGTTGGACTGCCGTTGGTGCTCATTGCGTACATCCCTGCCACGCTCGCCTTCGTGTTGACGAACATGCGGTATTCGATCACCGTGGAGCCGCTGATGTTTGTGTTCGTCGCGGCGGCGCTCGTCACGGCGGCGGAATCGCTCCAGGGAAGACGCGATCGCGCAGGTATTGAAACAGCACGTCAGCCTTGACCGCATTCGCGTTGCCAAGGGCGTGACCGCTGGCGGCAGGCATCTGCGACGGCCGCAGGTGCCGGAAGGCGTCATAGACGCTGATCGCCGGTGTGCCGACGCTCAGATAACTCATGTAGAAGCGGTTCAGCGCCGCCGAACCCCCATCGATGAACAGGTCCGCCGTCGGACAGACAAACGGCACGACGTTGGCGAAGAAGACGATTCGATAGGTGCCGTTGCGGTGCAGCTGCTGGAAGCGGCGGACCGCGGCGACCCAGTCATCCCACCCTGGCTCCCGCTCGATGGAGGGTACGAGATCAGGAGTCATCCCGGGTTGACTGGGGCAGGTGCGAGAGGCTACTTGTTCATCAGACAGGCGATCGTACGGCGTGAGCCGCTGAGCCTGACGGTGCACGATGTCCGGCGTCGTGGCTGTCAGCTGCTCCTCCGCCGCGACCTGTTCGAGCCGCTGGCGGTAGCTGTTCTTGTGCGACAGGCGCCACGCGAGCTGGAGGTAGAGCCGTTTGTACAGCTCGGTGGAGTACACGTGCCGATAGAGCCAGGACATGACCGTGCTGCGTGCGCGTGCCCACACACCGGGCGGTTGCACTGGAAAATTGTCGACGAAATCGTTCTCGAAGAACCCGACGATGACGAGGTCTGGCTTGAATCGGGGACCGACCTCGAGCAGCTGCGCCAGTTCCTGACTGGTGTTATAGCCAGGCACGGCGGCGTTCCAGACCTGCCAGTCCAAATCTGGCCGCCACGCCTTCAGCTTCTGCTCGAGCAACGCCGGGTAGGTGTACTCATAAACGGAACCGTGCCCGAATGTCACCGAGTCGCCAAGCACCAGCAGGCGAATCGTGCGCGGCGATTTCTCGAGCGCGTATTCTCGATTGTCGCGGAGCTCGAGGGAGTTGATCTTGACCGGCACGCCGGCAAACCACCCCGTGTAGCCGGGTGCAAGGCGCTGGCGACGGACCGGATCGGACACGAAGAATCCGGGATGGCCCTTGCGGTCGTTCCAGTGCGCGCGCGTCCACAGCTCCACGCCGACCGCGGCAACAAGCACCGCGAGGATCGCCGCCACAGTGGCGGTCAGCAGCTTCATCGCAGCTGCTGCACCGCGTTCACGTAAATGGCCTCCAACGACCGCAGGTAGGACGCCTCGGTGAAGTGTTGCTCGACGGTACTGCGCGCGCGCGCGCCAAAGCGGGCGCGCAGATCCGGCGATGGCAGGAGCTGGGTGATGGCGTCCGCCAGGGCCGCCGCGTCGCGCGGCGGCACCAACAATCCGTTGTCGCCGGAAATGATTGCTTCGGGCACGCCGCCGACCGCCGTCGCTACGACCGGCTTTCCCGCGAGCATCGCCTCCAGCAACGCGAGCGGCAGCCCTTCGACCACCGACGGCAGGACAAACACGTCCGACACCGCGAGAACCGCGGCGACGTCGCGCACCGACCCGAGAAAGTGGACCGATTCAGCCAGTCCCAGGCGCCCCACGGCCGATTCCAGCGCCGGACGCTCCGGCCCCTCGCCGGCGAACACGGCTGTGCATGCGACGTTCCGCGCCCGCAGCCCCGCGATCGCTTCCAGCAGGAACGTGTGGCCCTTCTTCGCAGTCAGGGAGCCCACGGTGGCGATCACCGGATCCCGCCCGCCGGCCGGGTCAAGGCGCGCGCGGAGCTCCGCGATGCGAGCCGACGAGGGTGCTACGGCGGCAACGCCGTTGCGCACGACGCGAATCGTCGCCGGAGCCAGGCCGAGTTGGTCAGCCAGAAATTGCCGGACGTTGTCGGAGACGGCAATCAGCACGTCAGTGACGCGTGCGAGCCGCCGTTCCACGATTACGTAACGCCGCGGTTTGCCGGTGTAGACGTTGTGTTCGGTCGCAACCAGCACCGGGACCTGCGCCAGCCACGCGGCCAGTCGTCCGTACAGGTTTGCGGCCTGAAGGTGTGTGTGCACCACCGTCGGCCGGACGCGGCGGATCAGCGCGAGCAGCCGGGCAAAGGCGACCGGGTGACTCAGGCCGGGAAAGGTCTCGAGACAGAAGACGGGAACGCCAGCGGCGGTCGCTTCGTCGGCCAGCGGGCCGCGCGCCGACAAACAGCAGATCTGGTGCTCGAACCGATCCGGCGCGAGCCCGCGCGCCGCGGAGACGACAAGCCGCTCGGCCCCGCCCACGGTGAGGCTGGTAATGACATGCAGGACGCGAACCCGCGATCGGGAGGTCACGCGGCGGCGGCGTTGCGTGTCCAGTCGGGCAGCAGACGCAGCCACCGTTCGAAGCACATGAGCGTCCACAGCTGCGGACCGTGGTTGGCGAGTCCGGAGAGATGCCGATCGAGCAGCCGCTCCACAAAGGCGCCATCCAGCATGCGGCGATACCGCGCGTCGCTCGCCAGCATCAGATCGCGGATGGTGCCGCGGAGCTCGCCTCGAAACCAGGCGCCGATCGGAACGCCAAATCCCATTTTCCGACGCGCGGCGATGCCGGGCGGGATCAGATCGACAAACGCGCGTCGCAGCACGACTTTCGTCTCGCGGCCGCGCAGTTTCAATCGATCCGGGAGGGCCGCAACGTACTCGGTGAGCGCGCCATCGAGCAGCGGGGAGCGCGCCTCCAGGGAGTGCGCCATCGCGCACCGATCGACTTTCACGAGCAGGTCGTCGGCGAGGTAAGACGTGAAATTCGTGTGGAGCATCTGGCCGAGCGGTGAGCGCCCGGCCATCAACGGCTGTTCGGCGGCCACGTGCTGCAACCGATCGATCGGGTCGAGTGTCGCGGCGAAGTCAGGTCGCAGCAGGGTGAACAGGTCGTCGAAAAACGTGGAATTCCAGCTCGTGACGCGCTCGGCGAGCGATCGACCGAGCGGGCGGGCGAACCGCCGGGCTCGGTCCGTCCAGTGCCGGTCGCTGCGGGCTGCGGGCAGCGTGGCCGCGAGCACCCTCGCCACCGCGCCGACCCATGGCGGCACGCGCTCGGACACGAGCCCGGCGTAGAAGCGGTCGTACCCGGCGAAAAGCTCGTCGCCACCGTCCCCGGTCAGCACCACGGTAACGTGCTCGCGCGTCAGCTTCGACACGAGATACGTCGGAATCGCCGACGAATCGCCGAATGGCCCGTCGTGGTGCCAGATCAACGGGTCGACGAGATCAACGGCCGATGGCGTCATGCGGAATTCGGTGTGGTCCGTCGCGAACCGGTGCGCGACCTGCCGGGCGTGAGCCGTCTCGTCGTACGCGGCGTCCCCCTCGAACCCCACCGTGAACGTTTTCACCGGCTCGCTGCGCAGCTGCGCCATCAACCCGACGACGATGGTGGAATCGATGCCGCCGCTCAGGAAGGCACCGAGCGGGACATCACTGACGAGCCGGCGCGCCACGGCGTTCGTCACGAGCTCGCGCACCATCCGGGTGGCATCGGTTTCGTCGACCGGCTCGACCTCGGACGCGCGTGGCACCTCGAACCGCCAGTACCGGCGCGTCGTCGTGCGGCCGTCGGCGGCGATGGTCGTCACCGTCGCAGGCGGCAGCTGCCGAATCTCGCGGTAGAACGTCGATGGCCCCGGCACGTACCCGTGGATGAAGTACTGCGGAACCGCATGCGGATTCATTTCGATCGGAACGTCGGGATGGGCGAAAAACGCCTTGATCTCAGAGGCGAACGCCAGCAGGTGCGCATCACGGTACACGAACAGCGGCTTTTTGCCGGCGCGATCACGCGCCAGCGTCAGCTGCTTCGCGCGATCATCCCAGACGGCAATCGCAAACATGCCGTCGAGGTCGGCGATGGCGTCGGCCCCTTTCTCCTCATAGAGGTGCACGATCACCTCCGTGTCGCTCGCCGATCGGAAGCGGTGGCCGCGCACGATGAGATCGCGGCGCAGCTCCTGGAAGTTGTAGATCTCGCCGTTGAACACGACGTACACGCTGCCGTCCTCGTTCGGCATCGGCTGGTTCGCGTTCGCCGACAGATCGATGATCCGCAGCCGACGAAACCCGAACGACGCGCGGCCGTCAGGCGCCACGTACTCGCCCGAGGCGTCTGGTCCACGATGGACCAACCGATCGCGCATGGCCGCGATGACCGCCGGTCGTATCGGTCGGCCATCGAACCTCAGCTCACCGCAGATCCCGCACATCGATCAAATCCAGCCGCGGAACCAGTAACCCGCGATCGCGAGGTATTCGTGCACGATCGCGCGCACCTGGTCGAGCGATGCCCCGCGCGTGTGGTCGTAGAACTGGCTCTTCAGCGGCGGCGCCGGCGTCACCGCCAGCGCGGGCTCGACCTTGTGCCAGACGAGAAGCGCGCGGCGCATGTGATACGGCGAGCTGACGAGGAGCATCGATCGCCAGCCGTGCTGGTGGAAAATCTCCGCCGTGAATCGCGCGTTCTCGTACGTGTTGGTCGACTGGCGCTCGAGGACGATCGCCGACGCAGGCACCCCCTGCTCGACCGCGGCGGCGCGCATCAGCTCGGCCTCGGGAAAGCTGTAGGTGTAGCCCGACGAGAACACGAGATGCGCCGCATATCGGTTCCGGTAGATGTCGATGGCGTGCTGCAACCGCTCCTCGGTGCCCCCTCCGGCCTTGCCCGATTCCCCGACGCCGCCGGCAAAGACCACTACGGCATCGGCCGGTTGGAGCGGCGCTCGGGCGGCAAGCGGCGCGGCGGCCCACCAGATGAAGTTGGTTTCAAAGAGGAGGACGAATACGGCCGCGATTGCCAGCAGGATCGCCGCGGCATGCGCCCGGGTATCGCGATACAAGCGGCGAAGCGTCTCCTCCCACCGCTGCGCCGTGGCGGCGCGCCGATCGAGGGCCTCGTCGATGAGGCCGTTCATGTCGGCCAGGCGGTGGTCCCAGCTGTTTTGATGCGCAGCGGCCACGCGCTGGTCGATGACCGGAGGGGACGAGTCGTTGAGCGCGCGGCGAATCGCGTCCGCGAACGCAGCGGCATTCGACGCGACATCCACCAGCGCCCCGTGGCGCGCGTTGTAGCGCCGAATCTCAGGCAGATCCGTGGCGACCACGGGGATGCCCATCACCAGATACTCGTTCAGTTTTGTCGGGTACACGTTCAGGGTGTATTCGGCGACGCGGTACGGCACGAGGCCGACGTCGAACCCTTTCACGTAGGCCGGCACCGTCTCGTGCGGACGCTGCCCTAACAATCGCACGTTCGCGCACCGCTCGAGTGCGGACACGTCCGTTTGCGCCGGCCCCACGAGCGCGAACGTCATATCCGGCAACTGTGATGCCACTTCGACCAGCAACGCCTGATCAACCCACTGATGGAGCCCACCGAGGTAGCCCACGATCGGTCGTGGAAGCGCTTCGAGATCTGAGGGCGGCGGCGCATCCTCCTGGCGCACGCGATCAAAGCGCTCGAAATTGACGCCGAAGGGGAACAGATACACCTGCGCATTGAAGCGTGCGGCGCGTGCGCGCAGCCGCTCCGACGTCACGAAGACGAGATCCGCCTCACGAAACAACCGCTCTTCGGTCGCCACGATTCGCCTGGCGCCCGGCGAGCTTGCCGCGAGATCGTCGATGCAGTAGTAAATCGACAGCGCCGGATCGAGCGCCGCGATCAGGTCCAGCGCCACGGGCGTCGGCAGAAACGTCCACACGATCGGCCGGTCGAACCCGATCGCGCGCATCCACCGCCGCAGGGCGCGCGCCAGCAGAAACCGGTTGACGGCCCGGGCGATCCGAGAATACGGGAGCGGCACGAGGAGAGGTGAATAGACAAAGAGGTTGGGCCGCTCTTCGCGGAATCCTTTCGTCCCCCGCCACCAGTTGCGAAGCCGCTGACGCAGCCGCGGCAGGTCACTCGCCCGCGGCGCACGGACGCCGGTGTTCTCGACGAACAGGACACGGTGTCCCGTCGCGGCGAGCCGCGACATGATTTCCTGGTGCCCCTGCCAGATGAAGTCCCAGTCGATTGACGAGATGCAGACGACGTCGCGGCGTTCCGAGATGGGCATGTCAGCGGCGCGCCTCGGCGGCAGCGACGGCGTTGAGCTCGTACACGTCGAGCGAAGAAATGAAAAAGTCGGTGAGCCTGGCTTCGGAGTACACGACCGTTCGAACGTCGGCGGCCGTGGCTTCGAATCCGCGCTCGGAAGGGAACCACGCCGGCAGATGTAACGCCGCCGGGATGCCAGCCGACGCGGCGCCACCGAGGGATAACACCTGTGCGTGTTGCCAGGTGCCGAGATACAGCAAGTCTCCGTCTCGCGTACGCACAGTCGTGGTCCGC
>JBPYEE010000029.1:0-7441 GCA_051985095.1 Vicinamibacterales bacterium
CGGTATCTCCGGCAAACCGGCCCTGGTACTGGACCGGTACGCCGCAGACTCCGCATGATCCCGCGGGGGCGAAGGCGGTGCTCGCGAAGATCGGTATCACCGACCGCAATGGCGACGGCATCCTCGAGGACGTCCGCGGGCAGCCCGCGCGCTTCTCCATTCTCGTTCAGAAGGGACGGCCGCGGCTCGAGCGTGGCGCCGAGGTCATCCGCGACGAGCTGGCGAAGGTCGGGCTGAGCGTCGATATCATCGGCCTCGAGGGAAATGCCGTCGTCGGACGGATCCTGAGCGGGCAGTACGAGTCGGTTTATTTCGCTCCGACGGCGTCGGACATCGATCCCGCAACAACGCTTGACTTCTGGCTGAGCTCTGGCACTTTTCACGTCTGGAATCCATCGGAACGAGCGCCGGTGACCGACTGGGAGGCGCAGATTGATCGGTTGATGCTGCACCAGATTTCGGCAACGGATCCCGCCGAGCGCCGGCGCCTGTTTGACGAAGTGCAGAAAACGTTCATCGAACATGACCCGGTGCTCTATTTCGCCGTCCGGCATATCTACATCGCCGTCTCGTCGCGCGTTGCGGCGTTGACCCCCGCCGTCGATCTGTTTCCGGTGTTGTGGGCGGCAGATCAGATCTCAGTGAAGCAGTGACACGCTACATCGTGCGCCGGCTGGTGTTCGCGGGGTTCCTCGTTGTCGCGGTCTCATCGGCATCGATGGTGCTCACTCAACTCGCGCCGGGCGACTACGCGAGCACGATGCTCGGTCCCAGCGCCCGTCCGGAGGCGCTTCGGCGAGCGCGCGAACGATACGGGCTCAATCGGTCGATCGCCGCGCAATACGCCGCCTGGCTTGGGCACGCCGTCCGGCTCGACTTTGGACGGTCGCTGCTCTACGACCGCCCGGTCGGCGATCTAATTGCGGATCGCGCGGCTAACACCGCGGTGCTGGTGATCGCTGCGCTCGCCGTTGCGACACTGGTGGGCGTGCCGCTCGGTATCGTGACCGGATCGCGCCGCAGCGGACTTCTGCCGCACGCCATCCGAGCCGCGTCCGTCGTCCTGCTTTCGACGCCGCCACTGCTCACCTCGCTGTTCCTCGTGTTCGTAGCGGCGCGAACCGGATGGCTGCCGATTGCCGGTATGCGATCGGCCATTGTGCCCCCCAGCGGGACCTTCGTCGATCTGCTAAAGCATTTGATCGTGCCGGCGGCGGCGATCGGCCTCCCGCTTGGCGCCACGTTCGAACGGCTGCAGTCGCAGGCGATGCGCGAAGCCGTCAATGAACCGTTCATCATTGCGACATTGGCCCGCGGGGTGCCGCGGTGGCGCATCGTGTGGCGCGATGCGCTGAAGGTGGCGCTCCGACCGACCGTAGCGGTCTACGGACTAGTCGTCGGCACCCTGCTCAGTGGCTCCTTCGCGGTCGAAGTCATCACCGCGTGGCCGGGTCTCGGCCGCTTGATGCTCGACGCGTTGGGGGCGCGCGATGTCTACCTCGTGGCTGCGTGCGCAGGCACCGGATCGCTGTTTCTTGCGGGTGCGACGCTCCTGTCCGACCTCGCCCTGGCATTCGTCGACCCACGGGTGCGAGAGGAATGAGGGCCGCTGGCCTCGCCATTGTGGCGGTGTGGACAGCAGCGGCAACCACCGCTCCTCTCCTCGCGCCGCATCCGGTCGATGCCCGATTCCCCCGGCTACTGAGTGCGCCCCCGACGTGGCCACACTTCGCGCCAGTCGGACTCGCGATCCATCCATGGTCGCTCGTCGACCAACTGGAACAGCGGTACGCGCTCGATACCTCCCGTGACGTTCCGCTGCGCTGGTTTACCGGCGGTCGGCTGGTCGTGTCGAGCGACGACACCGTGGCGCCGCTGTTGCTCCTCGGCGCGGACAGCTTCGGGCACGATGTGTTCAGCCGCCTGCTGTTCGGGGCCCGCACCTCTTTGACGTTGGCGTTTGCCGCCGCGCTCGGCGCGATGGTCCTGGGCGCGGCCGCCGGCGGCATGGCCGGATACGCTGGCGGCGCAACCGATGAGGTGTTGATGCGCGCGACCGACCTCGTGGTGGTGCTCCCCACGATGTACGTCGCGCTGGCGCTCCGGTCGGTGATGCCCCTTGTGCTTCCCCCGTCGACCGTATTCGTCCTGCTGTCGAGCATTTTTGCGGTTCTCGGCGCGCCGTTCATCGCGCGAGGCGTCCGCGCGATCGTTCGATCGGAGCGGCGACTCGATTACGCGATTGCCGCCGAGGCGCTCGGGGCGAGCCGGACGCGCGTGTTGATTCGCCATCTGCTGCCTGCGGCGGGCGGCTATCTGGCGATCCAGCTGACGCTGCTCGTCCCGGCGTTCATCGTCGCCGAAGCCACTCTGTCGTACGTTGGCCTCGGGTTTCCCGATCCGATCGCGAGCTGGGGCACAATGCTGCACGATGCGTCAGCAAACGTGCGCGTGTTCGCCGATTTTCCGTGGCTGCTCAGTCCGGCAGTGGCGATGTTTCTCGTTGTTCTGGGTCTCAACCTCGCGCTCGAAGGGCGGAGGACTGGACTAGAATCAGTTCGATGAAGCTGACAGGTGTCTTCGCACCCATTCCAACACCGTTCGACGAGCAGGATGGCGTCGATACGAAACGTTTACGTATCGCATTGACGAGGTGGATCGCACGTCCGCTCGCGGGCTTCGTGGTGCTGGGTTCGAATGGCGAGGCGGTGCTCGTCGACGAGTTCGAGTCGGACCGGGTGATCGTCACCGCGCGGGAAGTGATTCCACGCGATCGACCGCTCATCGTGGGAACCGGGCGCGAGTCGACGCAAGCGACGATTCGAGCGACAAAACGCGCTGCGGAGCACGGCGCCGACTACGTGCTGGTTCGCACGCCGGGATTCTTCAAATCACAGATGACCACCGGTGCGTTCGTCCGCCACTACACCGCCGTGGCTGAGGCGTCGCCCGTGCCCGTGCTGCTCTACAACTTCACGGCGTTGACCGGCGTAAACCTCACGCCGGCGGCGGTCATCGACCTCGCCGCCCATCCGAATATCGTGGGGATGAAAGAGTCGGGTGGCGACATCGCGCAGATCACCGAGGTCATTGCCCATACGCCGCAGGACTTCCAGGTCCTCGCTGGCGCCCTCTCCTCCTTCTACGCGGCCCTCCTGGTCGGGTGCGTGGGCGGCGTGCTCGCGCCGGCCTGCGTCGTCACCGAAGCCTGCGCGCGGCTGTTCGATCTGACGCGGCAGGGAGACCTCGACCAGGCCCGCCGCCTGCAGCAGCAGCTGATGCCGATGGCCAAACTGCTCGGGAGCGCCGGCTACGGCATCCCCGGCCTGAAGGCCGCCCTTGCCGTCATCGGGTACGATCTCGGCGTTCCCCGGCCGCCGCTGGCCCCCGCGCCCGAAGCGGCCTTCGAAGCGCTGCGCGCCGCGATCGCCGCACTCGAGGTGACGTTCCATGAGCCTGCTGCCCGCTAACGAACGTATTCTGCTTGGTCCCGGTCCCAGCGCGACCGCGCCGCGTGTCATGCGCGCAATGGCGGCACCGACAATCAGCCATCTGGACCCGGTGATGGTGCAGCTGATGGACGACATTCGGGGCAGGCTGGCCCGTACGTTCGGCGCAGGTGACGGATCGTTCGCGTTTGTCGTGAGCGGGACAGGCACGTCGGGGATGGAGACGTGCGTCGCCAATCTCGTCCGCGAGGGGACTCGCGTGCTCGTCATCGTCAACGGCTATTTCGGCGATCGGCTCGCGCAGATGTGCGAGCGGTACGGCGCAAGCGTCATGCGCCTCGACGTCGAATGGGGACGCGCTGTCGATCCGGAAGCGGTGCGCCGCCAGCTGAAGGAGGCGGGCGCCGACGTCGTGGCGATGGTCCATGCGGAAACGTCCACGGGAGTATTAAATCCGGTTCAGCAGCTTGCTGCCGTGGCGCGCGAGCACGGTGCGCTCACCGTCGTCGACGCGGTGACCTCATTTGGCGGCCACCCGCTGAAAGTTGCCGAGTGGGGACTCGACGCCGTCTACAGCTGCACCCAGAAGTGCCTGGGCGGTCCGTCGGGAATGGCGCCGGTCGTTTTTGGTCCGCGCGCGCTGGCGCAACGTGTCAAATGCCGCAGTTTCTACCTCGACCTGTCGCTGCTGGAGGACTACTGGATTCGGCGCAAGTACCACCACACGATGTCGTCCGCCCTCGTGTGCGCCGTCTATGAATCGCTGGCGATCGTAGAGGAGGAAGGGCTCGAGGCACGCTGGGCGCGCCATGAACGCAACCATCTCGCTTTCATGGACGCCTTGAAGACGCTGGGGCTGGGGGTGCTGCCGCGCGAAGGCGAGCGGCTCTGGACGCTCAATGCCGTCCGCGTGCCGGACGGCGTCAGCGAGGCAGCCGTGCGCAAGCATCTGCTGGATGAGTTCGCCATCGAAATCGGCGCCGGGCTGGGGCCGCTGGCAGGCAAGATCTGGCGGATCGGCCTGATGGGAGCCAGCTCTTCCCCCCGATTGATCGTCTTACTTCGTGGAGCTCTGGAGAGTGCGCTCGCTCAGCAAGGTCTTCGCGCTCACGTTTAGCGCGCTGGGGGTCGCCTGCGCGACGAATCCTGTCACCGGCGGGCGCGAGTTCTCGCTGATGAGCGAGGACAAGGAGATCCAGATCGGCCAGGAGCAGGACACCCAGGTCCGCCGGGAAATGGGGGTGTACTCCGATACCAGCCTGCAGCAGTACATCAGCGACGTAGGGCAGCAGCTCGCGCAGAACTCGGACCGTCCGGGTCTGCCGTGGCACTTCACGATCGTTGATGTGCCCGCGATCAATGCCTTCGCGCTCCCCGGCGGATACATTTACATCACACGCGGCATCTTGCCGTTTTTGCAGGACGAGGCGCAGCTCGCCGGCGTCCTCGGCCACGAAATAGGACACGTCAACGCGCGCCACAGCGCGCGGCAATACTCGCGATCGACCGCCTCCGAGCTGGGTCTCATCGTCGGCTCAATCCTGGTGCCGCAAACCCGCCCGTTCGCGCAACTCGGGCAGAGCGGACTCGGGCTGCTGATGCTCAAGAACAGCCGCGACGACGAGCTGGAGGCCGACTCGCTCGGTGCCCGCTACGCCGCCCGCGCCGGCTGGGATCCGGACGGCATTCCCCAGATGTTGACGACTCTGGCGCGAATCGAGGAAGCGTCCGACAACAAGGGTGTGCCCAACTGGATGCAGACGCATCCCGTCGCCGAAGACCGCGTCCAGAAGGTGCAGGCGGCGGTCCGCGAGGCCGAAGCCGGCGCGACGAAGTTCACAACCGATCATGACGGTTACCTGAAACGCATGGACGGTCTCGTGTACGGCGACAACCCGGCGCAGGGCGTCGTGCGCGGCGCCGCCTTCCTGCACGCCAACCTCCGCCTGGCGATTGACTTTCCCGATGGATGGACCGTGAGCAATGGCGAGTCGCAGGTCGTCGCCCGCGAGCCCGGCGGGAAGCCACTGATGCTGCTCCAAGTCGTCAACCGGCCGATCGGGCGCACGATCGAGGAGGTCGCGCTGCGGCATATGGAGAGCGCAGGGTTCCGGTCGCTCGGCGGGAACCGCACGACGATCAACGCGCTCGATGCGTTCGTCGGGACCTACGCCGGCTCACTGCAGAGTCTCGGGCGCGTCGACGTGCGAGCAGCGCATCTCGTCCACGAGCGGAGCGTCTTCCTCGTGGCAGGCATCGCGCCCGACCAGACGTTCTCGGACATCGAGCCGGCGTTCATCAAAGCGATCAACTCCTTTCGACCGCTGACGCGCGCCGAAGCCGAGAACATCCATCCAAATCACATCGGGCTCTACACCGCCCGCCCCGGCGACACCTGGCAGGCCATCGCCGCGCGGGCCGGCAGCGGCGTCGTCAAGGCGTCCACGCTTGCGATCATGAACGGGCACACGATCGACGATCAGCCGCGCGCCGGAGAGCGCTTGAAGATTGTCGTCACTGGGTAAGGCGCTCGCCGCGGTTCCGGCTGTCGCCTTTGCCCTGTGTGTATACGCCTATCTGACGGTGCCCGACGTTCGGCCACTCAAGACGACCAACCCAACGATGACCGCCTTCATGGAGCTGCGCGATCGCGAAGCCCGCGAGCGCGGCCAGCAACCGAAGCACACGATGCGGTGGGAGCGCTACGGGCGCATCTCGCGCGATCTGAAACGGGCGGTGCTCGTCGCCGAAGACTCGGCGTTCTGGACGCACGAAGGGGTCGACTTCGAACAGTTGCATGACTCGATTGAAGTCGACTGGCGCCGCGGCCGGTTCGTCCGCGGTGCGAGCACGATTACGCAGCAGTTAGCGAAGAATCTGTATCTGTCGCCCTCGCGGAATCCGCTCCGAAAGTTTCGCGAGCTGATCATCGCGCGCCGGCTCGAGGCGGAACTCCCCAAGGCGCGCATCCTCGAGCTGTACTTGAACGTGATCGAGTGGGGCGATGGGATCTACGGCGTCGAGGCGGCGTCGCGCACGTATTTTCACGAATCGGCAGCTGAGCTGGCGGCGCCGGAAGCCGCCCTGCTCGCCGCTGCGATCATCAACCCGCGGTTATACAGTCCCGCACGCCCGACCGCGCGACTCCTGCGTCGTCAGCAGCTCATTCTTCGGCGAATGGGCGTCGTCGTTGAGCCAGATCAGGACACTCAAGCGTTGAGGTAATCGATAGATCGACCTCCGATCAGCTTGACGCTCCGATCCGTGTCCGTTATAGTCATGCGGCTCGTTTCCGAGACAACAAACCCGCGCTCTTGTCCACTCGAGGGCCTCTTGCCCCGGGGCGGCGTGTGCGCAGCGCGGTCGATTTCGTGTAGTGGTGTCGCTGATGATCAACTACACCGAACGCCTGACGCTGTTGATGCACGACGTCGTTTGCCGCGTGCCGACGCTGTCGTTCATCAACATGGCCGACGTACTGGTGTTTGCGCGATCGGGCCGATCAACGGCAGAAGGCGCCTTCGCGACCTGCCACTGCCTGACGCTGCCGGCGAGCGAGCCAGGCTATTACTTCTGGCGCGATCGGACGACCCACCGGCTCACGCGCCGATCCGAATGGTTCGTCACGAAATCTCCGGTTGTGACGATTGGCGGCCGTCAGACCAAGTACATGATCTCGTTCGCACTGCCGCGCTTCTGCGATCAGTCGCTCGATCGCTCGCGCAAAGAGCGGTTCTATCGGGGCGTGCCACCATGGATTGCCAAGCTCGACACCGTCATCCACGAGCTCTATCACATCGATCCCGACCTATGCGGCATCCGCCGCATCGAGCGCGGCGACGGCACGTACTCGGCGCATTGCCACGGCCACCGCTTTTTCGAACAGGTCGCCGACATGGTGCACACGTACCTGAATAGCAAGCCGTCACCGGCCATCTACGATTTTCTAAGCGACGACTTTGCATCGCTCGAGACGAAGTTCGGCGGCGTGG
>JBPYEE010000030.1:0-5994 GCA_051985095.1 Vicinamibacterales bacterium
CACGCCCTTGGCAACGCGAATGCGGTCAAGGCTGACGTGCTGTTTCAGTACCTGCGCGATCGTGTCTTCCCAGACGCGATTCCGCCGCCGTGACGAGCGCCGCCGCCACGAACACAAACATCAACGGCTCCACCGTGATGGAATACCGCATGTTCGTCAACACGAAAGCGAGCGTGGCCGGGATGTACGCGATGAGCACCAGCGGTAGTCCGATCGACGCGCCGCGGCGGACGGCTGCCGGGATACCGACCACAAACAGCACGAGGAACACAATCGTCGCGGCGTTGGCCGCCCGATAAATGCCTCCACTCCCGGCGAACTGGTGCGCCGTGTGCGGATCGGCAGACCCTTCGATCAGAAAGACGCGTACCGCACGAAAGGCGGCGCTGCTCAGAAACGCCCCGGGATCGCGGCGGATATTGTCGAACGCCAGCGCAAAATACCGGCGCATGGCGTGGGGCTCAGCCCGGTAAAAGATGGCGTTCACCTCGACGCGCTCGACCGGAACGCAATCGGAGCCATTCCATCGACTGTCCCTCGAGGTGGCCAACCCCGCGAAGGGGACGGTGGTATGGAGCAGAACCGCGGCCAGTCCGTCCGAGACCTCGAGGTCGGTGACCCGGCCGGACCAGTCGCGCGGAACCGCTAGCACGGAGCCGTCGCCGAGCCGGAGCGAGGCGCGTGCGGCCGTCGAGTCGATTCGAACCGCGCGCCTGGGCTGTTGCGGAAGGGTCGTCGCATGCGCCAGCAACAGATCGGCCGCCAGCGCTGCGTCGGCCTCGGTCAGTCGACCGTCCCCGTCCAGATCCAGCTGATCGGCGTGCGCGATCGGATCGCCCCACGCGAGATGTCGCAGCAGCCGCGCGATGTCAAACACGTCAAGCAGATCGCCATGGCGATCGAGATCGCCGAGATGGTCGCGGCTCACGAAGTACACATAGGGGGCCGATGCCCGGGTTGCCGTCACGCCATCAAAATAAAAATAGAACACCGTCGGCGCCGGCTCCGGCGGCATCTCGGTCTGGAACGTGTTGCTGGCGGTCCACTGCAACGCCGTCCGCCTTCGGTTCGTATTGCGATCAGTCCAGTAGACCAACGCCCGCGGCGGCGTCACCGCGCACGGTGCCGTCCGTCCGGTCACGACGAGCGGAACGCGGTCGAGGCTCGTATAGGGAAACACGCCGGTTTCGAAAACCGCGCGCGGGTTATGCGCTCGGCTCGTGAGGTAGGGTCCGGTCTGGAGTGTTCCGTACCACAACTGAACCCCGCTGTGGGTGCTCGTCGGCATAATCTCGCCGGTCAGCCGCGCGTTGCGAACGATCCAGGGCATCAGCGTCACCAACGATGCGGCGATCACGATCCCTCCACCGCGCAGGCTCGCTCGCGTGCGACGCTGCGCGACCAGGAAGGCGGCCAGCACGAGGGGCACCAGAATCAGATTGGGCCGAAACTGCGGCGCCACGCCGAACAGCAGGCCGGCCAGCCCGTATAGCCACCCGTTGTCATGTCGCCGCCGCGCGCGCGCAAACAGCACGACGCCCGTCATGAAGATGACGGTGCACACGGAGTCCGACGACTGCGTCGACGCGTACACCGTGTTCAGGCAGAGAAAACCGGTCAGCAGCGCGGCGACGGCTGCGACGCGGCGGTCGAACTCGCTCCCGGCAAACTCATACACGAGCCACGGCAGCAACGCATTGAGGACCGCCTGTGCGAGCAACGGCGCGACGGGACGGTCGCCGAACAGTTTGTAGAACCACGCCAGGAAGTACGCGTAGCCCCAGGGCTGATCGACGGTCGCAAACGCGCCGCCACGCGCCAGCGTCAACCCGAAGGTCTGATAGC
This sequence comes from Vicinamibacterales bacterium, assembly GCA_051985095.1. Taxonomy (GTDB): domain Bacteria; phylum Acidobacteriota; class Vicinamibacteria; order Vicinamibacterales; family CAVVIG01; genus Gp6-AA45. Next base: position 1,846 of record JBPYEE010000030.1, read on the forward strand.
CGTCGAACCCGGCCCAGCCCCACGGATGTGGCGCCCAGACGAATATGAACACGAGCGCCGTCGCGAATGCGGCTGCGCCCCCGACGTACACCGGCCAACGCCCCATCTGACGGCATCATACCTGTGAAGCTCTCGGTCATCATTCCCGTGTATAACGAAGAGCAGACGATCAGTACGGTCGTTGAACGCGTCCTGGCCGTGGATCTCGGCGGTGTCGAGTCGGAAATCATCATTACCGACGACGGCTCGAGCGACGGGACGCACGCGGCCATCAACTCGAGCCGCTGGGTCGGCGACCCACGCGTGCGCGTGTGTGCGAATCGCATCAACGTCGGCAAGGGGTACGCGATCCGCGTGGGCCTCAGTTATGCGACGGGTGACGTGATCCTGATCCAGGACGCCGACCTCGAGCTCGACCCCCAGGAATACGGCCGGCTGCTCCAGCCGATTCTCGACGGCCGGAGCGACATCGTGTTTGGGTCGCGATTCCTGCGGCCGGTCACGCAAGTTCGGCTCCGTGCCAGGCTCGCGAACGCCGCGTTGACCGGCCTGACAAACCTGCTGTTCGGTGCGCAGCTGACCGACATGGAGACCGCGTACAAGGTCTTTCGACGACAAGTCCTCGAGGGTGTGCGCCTACGGTGCGTGGCATTCGATTTCGAGCCGGAATTCACCGCAAAGATGCTGCTCAAAGGCCATCACATTGTGGAGGTGCCGATTTCGTACCGGCCCCGCGATGTCAACGAAGGTAAGAAGATCCGGTGGACCGACGGGCTTGACTCGGTGTACGTACTGCTGAAATGCCGGTTCGGTGCCGGCGCGTGAATCAGCGGAGGAGTATCAGGCGCGGCTCGCCGATTTCGACACCGACGGGCCGCATGTCGGCATTGCCGGCAATGTAGAGTGCGGGTCGCCAGGTATGCGGGACGCGCAGGTTGACCCGCGTGAACCGTGCGGGAGCTGAGGACGCCGGCAAGTCCACGGAGATCGTCGACCACGTTGTCCCGACCAGCGTGGTCGGTCCATGGCGGCCGTTCACCGACGACGCGATGGTCATCTGGTCGAGTCCGCGTGCGCCTTCGGGAATGCGCACCGGAAGGTCGACATGGACGACATCGGCGGGCACGAACACGCTCGCATACTCCCGTGTCCACCGGTACCGCGTGCCCTCGCCGTCCGTTTCCCACGCGTAACAACCGGTCACGGCAGGATCGTTCAGCGGTTCGACCTCTCCGCGCCAGAGGCGGAGCGGCGCCGACACAAGCACGACCGCTGCCGCGACGGCCGCGAACCCGGTCGCCAGCGACCGGTTCCACCAGCCCGCACGCGCGCGCGTCTCAGCTCCTGACACCGCCGCGCTCAATCCGATCAGCAAGCCGAACTGCGCCCAGAAGGGCAGCGCAACCTCGTCAACCAGGAACGGATGGCCGACCAGCGCCGTCATCAGCCATGCGCCGATTCCGCACGTGAGGCCCACGAGACGCGCGTCTTCGGGACGGGCCACCGCGGCGCGGCCGGCGCGCCACAACGCCCCCGCGAAGAGCAGGGTAAACAGCGCGAGACCCGGCAATCCGAGTTCCGCGCCCGCCTGCAAGAAATAGTTGTGCGCGTTTTCGTGCCCGTACTGCCAGGCGAGTTCGGGCGACAGGAACAGGGCCGATTGAATGTGGTACTGGCCGATGCCGACACCGATGATCGGCCGACTGGCAATCATCCGCCGGCTCGTTTCGTTGAACTGAACGCGGTAGCTGGTCCCGCGAGACAGCTGGTTGCGGCTCATCGTCCAGAGTGCGGCGCCGCCCGCAATGGCGATCACGACCACGACGGCGAGTCCGTTGAACGCCACCGTTCGTGACCGGAAACGGGCCGCGACGCACCACGCGAGCAACCCCGTCGTGGCGATGACGGCAGCGGCCTGCGCGCTGCGCGACGCCGACAGCCAGACGCCGCTCGCAAGGACGGCGGCGATCGCCAGCCAGATTACGCGGCTGCGTCCGCGGGCCCGCCACGCCATGCCAACCGCCAGGCACACCAGCATGGCGAAGTAGCTCCCGGCGGCGTTCGGGTCGATGACGTGGGCCGCGACGCGATAGCCGTTGAGCGCGTGGGCGCGCAGGATCGGCTGCGGCGCGATGCCGTACCAGAGCAGCCAGCTTGCGCACGCGGCCGCGCAGCCGACGCCGGCGAGCACCGCGGGTACCACCACGGCGAGACGTGGCCGGCTGCGGAACAGCGTAACCGTGGCTGCCGCGAGCGCCAGCCCCTCGAGCAACCGCGCGGCGGCGACGGCGCCGATGCGGTCGGCGGCCAGATTGTAAGCCTGGAACAGCAGAACCAGGTCGTGCGGCAACTCGCCGGGATACCGTGACAGCTGCCACGCCAATCCGACGACCGACGCCACGATCACGCCGGCGAGCAGCGGCGCGACCAGCCGGGGCATTCGCGGCCCGACCCGATCGGTCCAGCCGTGGAGCAGCCATCCGACGAAAAACGCCAGCGTGATGGCTTCGCTCATCCGGAAATTCTCGACCGTCACCCCGAGTGCCAGCAGATGGCCGAAGGGCACGCTGGCAATCGTGGCCAGAAATCCAGCGACGGGCGACGCGATCGTGAGCGCGAGCACGCTGCCCACGACCAGCTTGGTCGGCGCGCCAACGTTGAAGAGCAGCACCGCGAGCGTGAGCCAGGCGGGAACGATTGCCAGGGCAACGCGCGGCAGAGGAGATCGCCAGGGCAGCGCAGGCCGCCACGCGCGAGAGACTACAGGCTGATCGAGAACAAACGATTCGATAGTAGCATTGATTGTATCGCACGCCTTCCACCCAACCGGCGCTGCGTCGAGGACACCTTCAGACATGGTCTGCAGTGATGATTTGATTGCCCCGCATGGGGGTGCGCTCGTCGATCGCACCATCGATCCGGCATCACGCGCCGATGCGCTCGCGGCCGCCCGCGAGCTGCCGGCGCTTTCGCTCACCCCTGTCCAGTACGCCGACCTCGTCTGCCTGGCGACCGGCGTTTTCAGCCCGCTCGAGGGATTCGTGGCCCGCGCCGACTACGAATCGATTCTCGAGGCGATGCGGCTCGCGGACGGCACGGTCTGGAGTATCCCGGTCACGCTGGCGGTGACGAATGGTGCCGCGGAGGCAATTCGGGGTGCCGCAACCGTCGCTTTGGCGGATCCGTCGGGACGCCTGGTTGCCACCATGGACGTCGTCGAACGATTCCCGTACGACAAACGACGCGAAGCGTCGGCGATCTACCGCACCACTGACGACGCCCATCCAGGCGTTGCGAGACTGTATGGCCAGGGCGACGTGGCCGTCGCCGGCCCGATCACGCTGCTGGATCGCCCGGCCGACGAGCCGTTTCGCGAGTGTCGCCGCGATCCTTCCGAGACGCGACGCCTGTTTCGGGAACGCGGCTGGCGGCGGGTCGTCGGATTTCAGACCCGGAACCCGGTTCATCGCGCGCACGAGTACATCCAGAAGGCTGCCCTGGAGATCTGCGACGGGCTGCTGCTGAATCCGCTGGTGGGGGAGACCAAGAGCGACGACATCTCGGCCGCGACGCGGATGGAGAGTTACAGGGTGCTCATCGAGCACTACTATCCGCAGGGACGCGTGCTGCTCAGTGTCTTCCCGGCCGCGATGCGCTACGCGGGACCGCGTGAAGCGGTGTTTCACGCGCTCGCCCGCAAGAACTACGGCTGCAGCCACTTCGTCGTCGGCCGCGACCACGCCGGCGTCGGCAAATACTACGGAACGTACGACGCCCAGAAGATCTTCGATGAGTTCGCTCCCGGCGAGCTCGGCATCACGCCGCTGTTTTTCGAGCACACGTTCTTTTGCCGGCGCTGCGGCGGCATGGCGTCGGACAAGACCTGTCCCCATGACGGATCCGATCGCGTCACGCTGAGCGGCACGCAGGTTCGCGACATGCTCCGCAAGGGGCAGCTGCCGCCGCCGGAATTCACCCGCGGCGAAGTGGCCCGGGTCCTGATCGAGGGTATGCGGGGATGACCCCGTGGGACTCCGGTTTTACGCTGTGGTTCACCGGGCTGTCGGGCGCGGGGAAGTCGACGCTGGCGGCGATGATTCGGGATGAACTGGCGGCGCGCGGCCGTCGCGTCGAAGTGCTCGACGGAGA
>JBPYEE010000031.1:0-3459 GCA_051985095.1 Vicinamibacterales bacterium
AACGCCGCCGTGCGGTACCCATTCGCCTGGAGCACCGTCGCGAGCGTCGTCGCGTTCTCGGGAACGTGGAAGTTTCCGTTGTTCCGGACGCCGTGCGCGAAGGGATACCGGCCGGTCAGCAGGCTGACGTGCGCCGGGAAGGTGACGGGCGCGGCTGACACCGTGCGCTCAAACAGGACCCCTTCCGACGCGAGCCGGTCGAGATTCGGCGTCTCGGCCGCCCGGTCGCCGTAAGCGCCGAGATGATCTGCGCGGGTCGTATCGAGTGTGATCAGCAGGATGTTCGGGTGGACAACGCCGCGGGGGGGACCGGCCACCAGGCGCCACACGACCAGTCCGGACACAACCAGCACGCCGGCGGCCGCGACCCGCGTCGCCGCGATGGCGCCAGAGAGTCTTCGACGCTGCGCGCCGTCAGGACGGGTACGAGGCTGCAACCTGGAATGCCTGTGGCGGGTCATGGTTGACCAGCGCGAGGTCGTTCGGGGCGTCGAGCGCGACGATGGGTCTCGGTCCGTACGGTGGTTCAGGGGGTCGGCTTCTTCTCCGGCATCTTGATGCGGAACGATCCGTCATCGAAGCGATCACGATAGGTGGTATGACAGGCGCCGCAGGCCTGGTTCAGCGATGCGGCGCTTTTCTTCGCTGCATCCCAGTCCCCGCCCGCGACGGCTTTCTCGACCGCGTCGACGTGGCCTCGCGCGTCCTGCGCGATCTTCATCGCCTCGGGCACGTTCTTCGACTTCCAGAAGGCCTCGGTTTGCGCGAACGCCTGCTTCAGCACCGCGACGTTCTGTGTCGTGACATCGGCCTTCGAGCCGTCGACCGCGGTCCGCAACGCCGCCGCCGCCGGTCCAACTTTCTTCATGGTTTCGTCGAGCGCCTTTTCGTCGGCGGTGTAGGGCGGCGGCAGGCGCATCGCGAGGTCGGTCATCGCGTCGGTTACGACGACCTTCGCAATGACCGCCGGACGTCCGCGGTACTTCTCGATGAGATCCGGGGACAGGTCGATCTGGTAGCCCTTGACCTTCTTGGGAATCTCGATCGGATCGAATCGCACCAGCTCGCCGGCCACCGTCACGTACTTGTCGGGTTCGACCGACCCGTTGAGGATCGGACACAGCACGAGCACGTCGGCGCCGGCCGGCGCGTCGTTGATCCGCTGATCGATCGAAAACGCCGACTTCGACAGCACTTTGTCGACCGCGGCGGTCAGCGTCACGTTTCCGCCGATGTACGGATCCGGATTTTTCGCGAGGACCGTTGTCGGCACCGGCACGTACGGCTTCGGAGCCGGTGCCGGGGCACCGTCAGGCGGGCCGCCACGCCGCTGAGCTGACAGGACGGCGACGCCGCCCGCGATGACAAAGGCGGCGGCGACGAGGCGCAGCTGACGGCGACGACCGTTCCTCTTCAGCATGAAACGCACCGGTGACTGTTCTTCGATCCGAGCTTTTCGAGTAGCGCCACGGTGTCGGGAAACGGCGACACGCGTTGCACCGGCCCGTTGGCCATGTCCGCAACGGTCTGGCCGCTCCGGGCCACGGCGGTCACGTCGGCGCCCTTGGAGATCAAGTACATGATCAGCTCGTTGTCACCCCGCGACGCAGCATGATGCAGCGGGGTGTAGCCGTCGTTGTCGCGCGCGTTCACGTCGGCATGCAGCTCCTCGACCAGGTACTTGACAGAGGGCATCCAGCCGCCCGGTGCGTGTCGGTGCGCGTTGCCGGCAAAACCTTCGCCGTACTCGAGCCCGGCGGCCGCGTGCAGAGGCCATGCCCCGGGGCCGCCATACGGGATCGGCGGCGCCGTCGGTGTGATCTGCGGACCGGTCCCGTCGACGCCGGGACCACCGCCCTGCGGCGGCCCCCGGCGAATCGGGCGCGGCGGCGCCAGCGTCGGAATGTTCGGATCGGCCCCGTAGGCGATCAGCATCTTCATCGCCTCGAGATCGGTCCCGTACGCGGCTCGCCAGAACGCCGTCGATCCCGACGTGTCGGCCAGACCGCAATTGCGGTTGCCGCATCCGCTGTAAACGAGGTACCACGGGTGCGACTTGATGCGCGCGTTTGGATCGGCCCCGTGATCGAGGAGCCCCTTCATGACCGTGAGGTACGTCGCGCGCTGCTGTTCCATCTCTTCCGGCTGCGGATAGCGTGTGCGCGGCTGCCACTCGGCGTTGATGACTGCCCAGAGCGGCGTCACACCGTCGCTGCGGCTCGCCAGGTTCGGATCAGCGCCCCGGTCGATCAGATACATCGCGACATCGAACTCGCCGTTGAGGGCGGCGATGAGCAGCGGCGTCGCCCCATCGCCCGCCCCCGGCTCGTTGATCGGGGCGCCGCCCTCGACGAGCGCCTTGGTCGCTTCGAGGTAGCCCTGGCGAGCTGCGTGCAGCAGCGCGGTCAACCCGCCTTTCGAGGCGACGGGTGGATTGATTTCCTCCGGATCGAACCCTGGCCGGATGCTGTCGTCGGCGGGCGTCGGATCCTTCGGCGGAATCTTGCCGGATTCGAGGAGCTCTCGCGCGGCGTGGATCGCCGCCTGCGCCTGACTGGCCGTGGGCTGCTCTCCCTTGGGAACCGTGGTCTCGAGGATTTTCTTCTGCAGCGCGAGCGCCGCGCGGTCGAGCGCCAGCTCGTGCGCGATATCAATGACCTTGGTCGCGATGGTCGGGTCGGCGCCGCGAGACAGCAGCACCTTGATCGCCTCGACGCGATTGTTCGCGGCCGCAAACATCAACGGGGTCTGGCCCCACTCAGCCTCTTTCGCGTCGACCTCCGCGCCGCGGTCGAGCAGCAGCTGCATCACCGCCACGCTGCCGGATTCAGCGGCCAGGTGGAGCGGCGTGACGCCGGTCGACGTGGTTCGGGCTTTGACGTCGGCGCCCCCTTTGAGCAGGGCTTCCACGACGGCGGCGCTCCCCATCTGGCTCGCCACGTGGAGGGGCGTGTACGAACCGACGCGCGTCACGGCCGCGACGTTGGCGCCGGCGTAGATCAGCATGGCCACCAGGTCGGCGTCGCCGCGCTGGGCGGCGAAATGGAGCGCCGTCATCCCGTCGCCGCGAGCCGCGTTCGCATCGGCGCCCTGCTTGAGGAGGGCGCGCACCGCATCGCGATCGCCGCGCATCGCCGCGTCGGCGACCGGCGATCCGCCGCCCGGCGCCGCGGCGACCGCCGCGGTCAGCATCACGACCAGCGCCAGCGTCCTCATACCGCGAACTCCCCGGTGCTGTCACCGAACTGCTGCAGGTCGTCAAGGCCGAGCCGATGCAGGAACGCGAGCATCACGTTCGCCATCGGCGTGCCGTCGGGCGCCTTGACGTGCGTGCTACCCTTCAGCAGGCCGTTCGCCCGGCCGAAGAGCACCAGCGGACAGCGCCGATGGTTGTGGATGTTGGAGTCGGCCATCGGCGATCCCCAGAGGATCAGCGTCTCGTCGAGCAGGCTCCGATCG
>JBPYEE010000032.1:0-16099 GCA_051985095.1 Vicinamibacterales bacterium
GCTTCCAGTGGACGTTTCCGATCGTGACCGCGCCGACCGATTCGAACGTGATTTACGTCGGGTCGCAGCATCTCTGGAAATCAACGAACGAGGGGCAGAGCTGGAACACGATTAGTCCCGATCTGACCCGTCACGATCCGAAGACGATGGGATCGTCGGGCGGGCCCATCACGAAGGACAACACCGGCGTCGAGACCTACGCCACCCTCTTCACGATCGCGCCGTCACCGAAGGACCAGAACGTCATCTGGACCGGCTCCGACGACGGGTACGTGCAGGTCACGCGTGACGGCGGTCGAAGCTGGAAGAACGTGACCCCGCGAGACCTGGGAGACTATGCGCGCATCAGTCTGATTGAGGCGTCACCGTTCCGGCCCGGCACCGCATACGTTGCGGCGAACCGCTATCAGCAGGACGATTTCAAGCCGTACGTCTATCGCACCGATGACTACGGCGACACGTGGACGACGATCACGAAGGGTGTCGCAGCGACCGACTTCGCACGCGCCATTCGCGAGGACACGAAGGTACCCAAACTGCTGTACCTCGGGACCGAGCACGGCATCTATATTTCGTTCGACGATGGCGGCAACTGGCAATCGCTGCGGCAGAACCTGCCTGATACGCCCGTCCATGACATCGCCGTCGAAGAGCGCGACCTGGTGATCGCCACGCACGGCCGCGGCTTTTACGTCATGGACGGTATCGCGCCGTTGCGGCAGGGGGGCATTCAAACGACCACAAACTTCCGTCTGTACAAGCCCGCCGATGCGTTGCGCGGCCTCGACCGGAACGTTGCGATCGACTACTACCTGAAGAACGCCGCGCAGAAGGTCACGATGGAATTCCTCGATGCGCAGGGCGCTGTCATTCGCACCTTCACCGGCACGGCCGCCGACGCAGCGGCGGCCGAGCAGCAGCCGAGCGCTCCGCCGGCCGACGACGACGGGTTTCGTCGCCCGCCGGACCCGAAGCCGCCCGTCACGGCCGGGCTGCACCGCGTCACGTGGGACCTGCGGTATCCCGGCGCGACCGATTTCCCGGGTCTGGTGATGTGGGCGGCGAATACGCGGGGGCCCGTCGCGCCACCGGCCTCGTATCGCGTCCGCGTCACAGCAGATGGCGACACTCAGACCGAATCGTTTGCGATCGGGCGGGAGCCGCACGTCCTGGCGCATGTCAGCGACCAGGATCTGCGCGAACAGTTCGATTTGGCAATGAACGTCCGGAATAAGGTCACGCAGGCCAACGAGGCCGTCTTGTTGATCCGGGGGATCAAGCAACAGATTGTCGACCGCGCCGGAAAGCTCGACGCCAAGGCCGCGCCCGTCGCGCGCGCACTCGACGAGCTCAAGCAGTCGATCGACAGCGTCGAGAACGAGATCTACCAGACCAAGCTGCAGAGCAGTCAGGATCCGCTCAACTTCCCGATCAAGTTGAACAACAAGATCGCGGCATTGCAGGGCGTGATCGAGAGCGCGGACGACCCGCCCACCGAGCAGACCTATTCGGTGTTCCGGACCCTCGCCGGACGGCTCGACGACCAGCTCGCGAAGCTCGATGCCGCCCTCAAGACGAAGCTGCCCCAGGTCAATCAGCAGCTCCAGCGGCAGAAACTGGACCCGATCAAGGCCGAGCCGCTGAAAGCGGAGGCGCCGAAGACCGCAACGTCGCAAAGTGAATCGCCAGGTTAGCGGTCCGGTCGAATCGCGGATGCTATGATAGCGGCTCTTCGGCCGTGCTTCGATCATGCGTGTGGCCCGGCGCTATCTGATCAGCGGCCGCGTGCAGGGCGTGGGCTTTCGCTACTACGTCGCTGACGTCGCTCGGCGCGAAGGCGTCGACGGATGGGTTCGCAACCTTCCCGACCGGCGCGTCGAGATCGCGGCTGAAGGCGATGCCGAAGCCGTGGACCGCTTCGAGCGTGCGGTTCGCCATGGCCCGCCCGCCGCACGGGTTGATGATGTCGATGTCACCGAGAACGTACCGGCAGGGGCATCGGGGTTCACCGTCAGATAACGACGTTATGGATCAGCTCAAGAGCAAGATTCGCCACGTGCCGGACTTTCCCAAAGCCGGCATTCTCTTTTACGACATCACGACGTTGCTGCAGGACCGTTTCGGTTTTCACGCGGCGATCGATGGCCTCTCGCTGCCGTACGCGAACCGCGGGATCGATCTCGTCGTCGGGATCGAAAGCCGCGGCTTCATCTTCGGCGCCGCGGTCGCCGATCGGCTCGACGCCGGCTTTGCACCGGTTCGGAAGCCGGGGAAGCTGCCGTCGCAAACGATCCGAGCAACCTACGCGCTTGAATATGGCAGCGATTCGCTCGAGATGCATCGCGACGCGGTCTCCAGCGGACAGCGCGTCCTGATCGTCGACGACCTGCTCGCAACCGGCGGGACCGCCCGGGCGACCACCGATCTGGTCAAGCAACTCGGCGGGCACGTCGAGGGACTTGCATTTCTGATCGAGCTCGTCGCCCTCAACGGACGGGCGAAGCTCGCCGGCGAACAGGTGCACACCGTATTGCAGTACTGAACGGCCGCACACTCGACGGAACACATGGCCCTCATCGCGCTTTTCGCCGCGGTTATCGTCGCTGGCGTGACGCTGGCGATCCTGCGCGAGCTGAGACAATCGCGCGACGAGCTGAGGAAATCGCGCGCGGTGGCCATCGTGGGCCTCTTCGCGCCCGGTATCGCCGCGGCGCGGAGCGATCCGCGCGCGATGCTGACCTGGCAGCCGCTGGCGCGAACGGCGCGGCAGCTTTGTCCTGATGATTTCGCGCTGCTCGATCGCATGTCCGGCGGCGTCTTCCCGTTCAGCCACGAGACCCTGCAGGCCGCCCACTCGCAGTGGACCGCTGATTGGCTTGCGTGGGAGCGGACGCACGATGCCGATTACAAGCTGAAGGCGGCCGCGGTCGAACATGAACTCGCCGCGTCGGGCGGAGCCCCGTTTGTGCGTGCGAAGCTCGACGCGGTCGAACGCGAAAAACTGGATCTGTATCAGCGCCGTTATCAGGAGTACGTACAGGTCGCCAAGGCGCTGCAGGCGTTGATTTCGGGCTGAATCCCGGGGGCGGGCGTAGGGTGGTCCATTCCGCAATCCTGTCTCACCTCGGCACACCATCGGCATAACCGCTGACCGTTCCCGCCATCTTCCGGGCTGATTTGCCTTGCCTCTGCACGGATTTCAGCACATACCGGTTCGCGTGCGCGCTCGACCGGCTGCGTCGCCGCGAGGCGCGATGCGATCGTCGATTCCGGTGCGGCGCTCGATCTGAGACGAGACGGCCACCACCGTGCGTCGCTGCCCGAGCGTGCCGCCGGCGGTCGGCGACTGGCTGGTCGCGGTGCTGACGCGGTATTCGCCAGGCCCGAACGCCCTTACAGACGAGCGCCACCGACTGGTTCAGGTGATCGCGCCACACCTCGCGTCATCGATCGAGGCCGCGCTGGGCCGCCGGCCAACGCCGCGTGCCCGCCGATGCGCGCGACCGATCAGCGTCTGCCCGCGAGCTGCACCTCGTTCGACGCGGCAGTTCCCGGCGCTCATCGCCGCCAGACATCCTTGACCAGCGCGTGCCAGAACGGCTGGCCGAACGCGTAGAGACCGAGGAATGCGGCGGCGAACGCGCCGGCCTTCAGGGATTCGACACCTTCCGGTGACCAATACACATCAGCCAACCGCAGCCAGAGCGCGAACTCATCCAGCGTCAGGGCGAGCGCGATGCCGAAGACAATTGCGATGCGCAGGTGCCAGATCGGCGATCTCGTGGCGAGCGCGACAAATCCGGTGAGCATCAGCAGCAAAATGCCCCAGAACAGGTGGTGGATGTGAAGGCCGCTTTTGGTGACCAGGTTTCGGAACGGGCCGTGCGGAAAGATCTCGAAGTGGATGATCGCGGTGATGATCCGCAGGATCACGAACGTGACAAGGAACGCGCCGAGCGCGCGGACCGCGACACGGCGGCCGAGATTGAGCCGGGCGTACGGATGCGTCAGCTGCATCATTTGAGGTTACGATAGGAACAGGTTCATGTGTGCCGGGTTCGTCGTCGCGGCCCTGCTGGCTGCCGCGCCGCAGACGACCGTCGCGCCGCCACGTCCGCAGGTCACAAACGACTCGCTGCGCCGGATTCGCGCCGCCCTCGCGCAGCCCGACCATCTGCGCGTGGAGACGCCCGAGCCGACGTTCAAGACCGAAATCCGGCAACATCCGTTCTTCACGGACGTCCCGCACACGTGGGATTTCAGCGGCGGCGGCACGCCGACCGCGGCGCCGCGGCCCGCGTACGTCGGAACGCCCCCCGCGGTCAAGTTCGAGGTGCTTCCGCTGCTGCGTGAGATCCGCAACGCGTGGGCGGAACGGGAGGCCCGCGGGGAAGTCAGCCGGGAAATGGCGGAGTTCTGCGCCACTCACGCGTGCGAGCCGCGGTGAGCGGAGTGACGGTCCTTGCGGACCGCGTCGACTTTGCAGTATAAAGCGTGCGTATGCGCACGCTGACGCGTCTCGTCGCGATTCTGCAACTGGCGCTCATCGGTCCTGCCGCCTTCTTCCTGACCGCCGTCCTCGTGGGCACCGGCGACCCGCCGCAATACGACCTGGCCCATCTGGCCCACCGAGTCACCAGCTGGTATGTCGCGCGGTCATGGACGCTCCTGCTGTTGCTGGTGCTGCCGTTTGCGGCGTTGGTCACCGGCTTCGCCATGCTGGGCTACAGCTGGAACGGTGACGTCCGCTTTCCGGCCACCGCGCGGCCATCACTCGCCGCGATCCCGGCGCCAGTTGCGACGCTCGTCGTCGCATGGGCGACACTCACCTCGGCTGCGATTCTCGCGATCGTGGTGCTGCACATGGCGGCGAACTGACGCCTCGCTTCTGACCTACCTCGCGCTCGTGTCGGGCTGAAAAATGCCAAAAGTGTTGCCTTCAGGGTCGAGGAAGTACCCTTGCCAGCACACACCCGGCACGGCAAACTTTTCGAGCGCGATCTGGCCGCCGCGCGCGAGAATCCGCGTGGCCACGTCATCGAACCGTTCGACCTCGATTGAACAGACGAAGGCGTTGGTTCCGCTCCCGGTTTTCGGGGCAGGGGCCGGTCGCTTCAGGAGGCCACCCCGGTCCTGGCGCGCGTCGATGCGCCAGTATTCGACTGGAAGCCCTTCGGCTTTGTGGAAGCTCCAGCCGAACACGTCGCGGTAGAACTGGACCGCTCGGCTCGGATCATCGGCCTGGATTTCGAAGTAGAGACTCATGATGGTGATCGTAGCCGTTCGCCCAGCCTGGCGACTACGCCACGCCGGCGCCGGGAGATGCGCCGCGGGGCGCCACTTGCCAGCACGACCCGGAACCACATCCGTTGGCGCGTATTAAGCAGGCGCCGATTGGTGCGTCTCATGCGCGATTCCTCGAACCTTGAGGTGAGGCCATGTGGTTGACTACTGCGCTGATCATCGTGCCGACGCTGCTGTATCCCGCCATCTGGGTCGGCTATCGTCGCCGGCTCGCGCAGAAACGGCTTGAACTCGCGAGCGTCATGACTGTGGGCAAGCAGAACTCCGATCTGTACCGACAGGCGTTCGGGATTAATCCGGACCAGCTGTTTACCAAATCCTTTGGGATCGTTGCGTATGCGGTCCCGGTCGTCATCAACTCGCTCTGTGTATTTGTTCTGACCGTGACGGTTCTTACGCGTGGAGGCGTCGAGTTCGCCATGCGGAGCGACATAAAGGCGCTCCTGGCCACGAACGTTCCGTCATCCGTCGTCGCCGCGGTCCTCGGGGCGTTCGTCTGGGGGATGTACGATGCGTTAAGTCGATACCGGGCCGCGAGCCTGACGCCCGAATCGCTGCACTTTACGTGGCTGCGAATGCTCATTGGCGGCTCGCTGGCGCCCTTCATCGCAGTGCTCTTCAATTACGGAGGGGCCGCTGACGCCGTCGCCTTCGGGCTGGGCGCATTTCCGGCCAAGACGCTGAACGACTTCATTCAGTCGCAAGCGGCGAGCCGGCTGAGCATCTCGACGAGCTCGACTCCGGCGGAGAGCCCGACTCTTCAGTCCCTCCAGGGGATGACCGTTCCGACAATCCAAACCCTCGCCGAGGCCGACATCGATAGTTGCCAGGATCTCGCCTACGCGGATCCGCTCAAGCTGTTCCTGCGGACAAACATCTCGTGGAAGGTGGCGCTCGACTTCATCGACCAGGCGCTTCTCTTCAACTACATCGGCAATGATTGCAGCAAGCTGCGACCCCTCGGGATTCGCGGCTCAATCGAACTCGCGGCGATGCACGAGTCGACAGGCGACCAGAGTTCCGACGATCCGAAGGCGATCGTCGCGCGGATCGCGGAGCTCATGAACCAGCCCGTCGAAGCTGTGCACAACCTCGTCGACACCGTGTATTACGATTACCAGGTCAAATTGATGGCCGCGCTCTGGGGCGATGCGTTCGCCAGTCCGGCCTCCGAGCGCGCCGCGACGGAGTCCCAGCAACCTGCGGTTCCAGCACCGCTGGCGATCGCCGGCCCGGCCGTCTATTCGGACCACCTTGCAGACGTGTAGCCGACGCGAAGAACGCAATCGCTGACCCTATCGCTACGGTCAGCGTCTCGGTCGTCCGAACGCTCGTTTTTCCGAACCGCAGTCAAACGGCGAGAAGCGGGTGGTCCATCCCCCCGCTTTTCCGGATGTGACGGCGTGCCACCCGGCTCGCACGACGCGATTAACGCCGCTCAGAACCATGATCGAGCAGGGCCTGCGACGCTCGTGCGCCCTGGTCGGTTGACCATTCTCGTAACTGGGCGACGCATGCCGCCCACAACCCAGTGGGCCGGGCACGACAGTACGAACGGATGCTTGCGCGACCCCGGGTAGCCGGGTATCGCCAAGGAAGGGAAGGGCAGTAAAGAACATTTGAAATCCGGGCCACAGCTGATGGCCGTTGCGTGGTTTGCGCATTGTGGCAGTTGAGCGTCGATCCGCTCAATCTTTGCGGTACATCACCAACGGCCATTGCGGGGGCATCACACCTGGAAGAACGGTTCGGTAGAGCTGACGTCGCCGTAAAGGAGCGTCTTATGTTGGAAAGTGATTAGCGCTCTGCGATTTGGAACGATCTGTGTCTCCGAACCACGACCGTATTGATCTGGGGGCGCGCTCGATTTGACTGTCGCCAGCCTTGTTAACGCTTGTGACGTCACACAGTCTTTATTGCCCATTCACCCCGCTGTCATTACAGGCTGCTAGCTTCGTTCTGCGTCTCTGACGCGATTCAGGAGGACTAAGAGCGATGCATCCAGCCAAGCTTTCTTGCGGCGCGCTCGGCTTCGGGCTGCTCATGGTGGGCCTCATACCGTCTGCGTATGCCGAATGTCAGTTGAACTCCCCATCGGGAAAAATCGAGCACGTGGTGTACATCGAATTCGACAACGTGCATTTCACGCGAGACAATCCCAATGTTCCATCCGATCTGGAGCAAATGCCCAACCTGCTCAACTTCATCACGCAGAACGGCACGCTCGATACGGGGGACCATACAGTTCTAATCTCCCACACAGCCAACGATATCCTCACCACGGAGACGGGCCTTTACTCGGACCATCACGGAATCTTCGTCGCCAACAGCTTCGGTGTATTCGGGCCGGACGCGAAGACGATTTACTTTCCTTCTTCTTTCTTCTACTGGACCGACAGGGTGTCCGATATCACACCCGCTACCGGAGATAACACCTTTGCGCTGACGACACCGGCGGGCAAGAACGTGCCTGCACCGTGGGTGCCGTTCACACGGGCCGGATGCGATGTCGGCGCCTTCTCCACTGCCAATATCGTTCTGGAGCGGACGCCTTTCGACGTGACGAAGGTCTTCGGTCCGAAGTCGCTGCAAGCAGCGGAGAGCTCAGACGATCAATTCAATGATTTTGTGGGTGCCGCGATTCACTGCGCGCTCCAGAGCTCGTTCTGTACCACCGCAAACAACGCGGTGGCCGACTTGCTGCCGGACGAGCCACGTGGATACCAGAATTATCATGCCCTGTTTGGTCTCAAGTACATCGCGCCTGCGCTGGGCGGCCTCAACGATTACAACGGCAACGCGATCACAGGGTTTGGCAACATTGGCTTCGATCCAGTGCCGGCGCAGACGCTCGCGGTCGTCGAGACGATGCTGAAAAAGGGCATTCCCGTGGTGTTCGCTTACATCGCCGATGCTCACGACAACCAGGAAGGCTCGGCCTTGAGCTCGGAAGACACGTTTGGTCCGGGCGAGGCCCCCTACGTGCAGCAGCTCAGTGACTACGATGCCGCATTCGGTCGATTCTTTGCCGATCTCAAGGCAGCCGGAATCGATCAGAGCAACACGTTATTCATCTTCACACCCGATGAGGGCGACCATAACGTCGCCGGCACGCCCAGCCCCGCCAACTGCGACGGCGCCAAAATCGTGAATGGCGCTGTCATAGCCGATACGCCGTGCTCCTATGGGCTCAATGGGGTCGGTGAAGTTGACCTCAATCTGAACGCAGTCGTTGCGGCTGCCGGCAACAGCACCTCATTCGCCATCCATTTCGATGATGCGCCCACCGTGTACGTTCCAGGCCAACCAGCCGCGAGTTCTGATTCCGTGCGTGAGCTCGAGAGGGCCATGGCCGGCCTCAGCGCGGTGAATCCTCATACGGGGCTGAGCGAGAGCCTGTTGGGAACCGGTCTGGGGCCGCAACTGCAGGGCGCCTTAGTGGATTCCGTCGGCCAAAAGCTTCTTCATATGAATACCGTGGCGGATCCCGCACGCAATCCGACCTTTACGTTTTTGGGCAATCCCAATTTCTACTTCGAGTCCTTTGAGCCTCCTTCCACTACTCCCGAGGTGTTTACTGGCGACTCGTGGAATCACGGCGACATGCAGCCGGAGATCGGGCGAACCTTCATCGGCATGGTGGGGCCAGGCGTGAGAAAACTCGGGGTCACTGACCCAGGCGATTTCTTCACAGACCATGTGGACGTTCGTCCCACGTTGTTGTTCCTGCTCGGCCTTACCGACGACTATCAAGACGACGGCCGCGTGATATTGGAGGTGTTGGACCCCGATATTCTGCCCGGCAGTCTACATGCCCATTCCGACACGCTGCGGAACCTAGGGCAAGTCTACAAGCAGTTAAGCGCTCCCTTCGGACAGCTCGCCGCAAGCGCGCTTACGGTTTCGACATACGCTCTCGAAAGCGACTCAGCAGGCGATGTGACTTATGCAAACTTGGAGGCCCAGATCGGATTATGGACGGCGCAGCGCGACAGTTTGACCGCCCAGATCCAGTCGATGCTCGACGGAGCGGAGTTCCGCGGACAAGCAATCGATGAGCAGGAAGCGAAGGAACTGATCAATCAAGGGGAAGCACTGCTCGGTCGAGCGAGCGACTGTGCGGCGAATCCGGGAAAATGCGCGCGCTGAGCCGGGTGCTGAAATACGCACGTTGCTCGACGCGGTATGCGTCAGCAGACCAAGTTGTCCGCAGCCGCGCCGAATGAGGTACCAATCACGACGCCGATCATCAGACGCGTCATCGGCTGACCTCCTCCGGACGGGGACGCCGCCGACGCACCCTCAACGGCAAGATCGCCCATCCGAAGAAGGGACTGTTTGCTGGCTCGGGGACGGCTGAGGGCAAGTTCGGTGGTGGCAGTGGAGGGGCTGGCAGTCCAGCGCCGAACAGCGCAGAGCCGAACGACTGGTCGATGAACGTCCGCGGGCCGAAGTGCTCGCCGCAGGAACCGAAATGTGGAGCCGACCGGTCGCGTGTCGGCCGAGGCTCCCGCCCGCTTCCGATCGATCAACCTGTACCTCCACCGGCACGTTCGCGCCGCACCGCGGGTTGTTTACCGATCCACTACGTCGAGGAAATGCTCGGGCGCGCGAGCCTCGAGCAGCCAGGCACCTGCCTGACGTGACGCGAGCCGGGCTGCACGAGAGGATGCGCCGGTTGAACACGCCGGAATCGTCGGCTCATCCAGGTCCCACAACGCCGCGATAGAGCGCCGGCCTTTGGGACCACATGCACGGAGGCTTGACCGGAACCTCTGATAGAGTCACGCGTGGCGGTCGATTACGCACCCGTGGCGCAGGGGACAGGGCACCCGCTCCCTAGGGCCATCGGCATCAAAGTCGATCAGAGCCGATCACGAAAACGCTCAGCAAATCGTGGTCGGCTTTTTCCTGTTCGGCGGTTCGCGGTCGTCCAACCCCTCGTTGCGAACCGAGCCCCAGCAGTCCCACCTCGCGCCTTTTGCTCGGATTGCCACGCGCCGCCGAACTGCCAGAGTGCCCTGGGACGCCATTACCGCCCCCCAGGGAATGCGATCCGCCTTGAGCACGGCAACGGGGCGAAGCCAAGCTCGCAAACCACCTCGCGTCGGCCGTGCGTCAAGTCGCGTGATCAGACCGTCGGTGTCCGTGGGTTACGATCTGCTGCGTAATCGGCGACGACCCGTTCTCACTCGCCGACCGTCGTCGCCAGGTGTTTTGAGAGCCACAGGGACTCTCCGCCGAATCACCGCGCGGTTTCGAGGAACGGTGCACTTGCGATGGCCGGAGGGCAGGCGATGTTTGCGAGCGTGTGGCAAGTCATTGGTGTCGGCGTGATCTCAACGCTGTCAATGGATGTCCTGAGCACCGTCGCAAACCGGCTGCGGTTGACGGCACCTCTGCCGCCTCAGCTCATCGGACGATGGTTTGCCTCGGTTGCTCGCGTGCACCCATTCCATGCTGACATCGCGCGCGTCCCCCCAGTGCGGCATGAGGTCGCCTTCGCGCTGCCGGTGCACTACGCGATTGGCACAACCCTGGCGGCACTATATCTCTGGGCGGCTTACCGTCTCGGATGGCCGGCGCAGAGCCTCGCACTTGCCCTCGCGTTCGGTCTCTGCACCAACGTGTTCCCGTGGCTGCTGATGTTTCCGGCGATGGGCTACGGACTGCTCGGCGCACATGGACCGACGGGCACCAAGCTGTTTCGTAGCAGCCTGCTGAGCCATGCATTTTTTGGCCTGGGCATCTGGATCGGCGTTCGAGTGATCAATCTGTAAAGCGCCGACTAAATGAGCCGTGTCTGTGTTACGCGGTGCGTGGCACGCTTGACGGGCGCCGAACACGCACCTCACCGCGCCGAAGTCGTCGTGACCGTCATGCTGTCTCTTTGACTCCGAGCGTACAATGCGGTCGTTCAGCACGTCGCGCGACAATGACGCGTTCACATAATCTCGTCGCTGCCTTGTCGCTGTTTGTCGTGGTGCTCGCCCCGCGAAACAGCGTCGCCCAGTACAACACCGCCGAACTGAGGGGCGTCGTCAGGGATGCCCAGGGTGGTGCACTACCCGGTGCCACGGTCGCCGCCACGCATATCAGTAGCGGATTGATGGTCGCTCGTACAACTGACACAACCGGCCGATTCTTTCTCGCGGCGCTCCCCGTTGGCGAATACACCGTCTCGATTAGCTTGTCAGGTTTCAGAAGCACGACCGAACGCCTCATCTTGCAGGTCGGTCAAAAGATTGACCTCCCAGTCACGTTGCAAATCGGCGGTCTCAGCGATGCCGTGACGGTGACCGGCGTGACGCCCTTACTTCAGACCTCCAATGCCGAGGTGAGCGACATCGTCGGCAACCGGCAGGTTGTGAGCCTTCCGCTCAACGGCCGTCAGTTCCTGCAACTGTCACTGGTGACCGATGGTGCGGTGATTCCGCCGGGTGGCACGCGCGGCACCGCCGTCGAACAGGCTGGCGCGCTCCCGGTGGTCGAGGGACAACGCAGCGGCCACAACATTTATCTGCTGGATGGCGTCAAGGTCACAGACGAGTACTTCAACAACCTCGCCATCAGCCCATCGGTCGACGGCATCCAGGAGTTCAAAATCGACAAGACGATGTATCCGGCGGAATTTGGCGGGAAGTCGTCGGCGCTGATCAACGTCGTGACGAAGTCTGGCAACAACGCCTATCGCGGCAGCGGCTTCGAGTTTTATCGCAACAGTGCGCTCGACGCCCACAACTACTTTGACAACCCGGCCGCGCCCGTCCCACCCCTCCATCAGCATCAGTTCGGAGGAAGCGCCGGGGGACCAGTTCAGCTCGGGTCATGGTACGACGGCCACGACTCCACGTTCTTCTACGCGAACTATGAAGGGCAGCGCCTCCAGCGTTCGCTCACACAGACGTACTCGGTCCCAAGCGCGGCGGCACGCAGTGGTGATTTTGCCGGAGCCGCGCCGATCATCGATCCAATGAACGGCGCGCCGTTTTTCGGTAACCAGATTCCGCAGCAGCGTCTCGATCCCATCGCGCTCGGCCTTTTGGCGAAGGTCCCCCTCCCAACCAGCAGCGGGACCGTCCAGAACCTCTTGGCGATTGGGAACGAAACCACGCCGATGAATCAAGTCACCGTGCGGATCGATCACCGGGCCGGTGGGCACGACATGCTCTTCGGTCGCTTCAGCACGTACGACATCACGGACAACCAGCCGTTCGGGACCAGCTCGCTCAACGAAACGCTCGTCCCAGGCTTCGGGCGCCTCGTGAATACGTCGAGCCGCAACCTTGCGCTCAGCGAGACGCACACGTTTTCCGACCGGATGCTGAACGAGCTTCGGTTCGGGTGGCTCAGCGTGGGTGGCGGGCAAACGAGCCCGAACCAAGACATCAACTTTGCCGCCGTGACCGGTCTTCAGGGCGTGAGTACGAATTCCGCCGATCTGGGCTATCCGCAAGTCTCCTTCGGCGGGCTCTACAGCACGATTGGCGATCCCACCGCGTTCGTTTCCCGAGACGACCGAAGCGTCGAACTCTACGACAACCTGCTCCTTGACCGGGGCACGCATCAATTCAAGGTTGGCGCGTACTTCTTCCACCTCGATTTCAACCCGGTCCTGCCCAACACCGCGCGCGGCGCGTTCACGTTCACGGGCCAGTTCACCGGCAACGCGCTGGCCGATTTTCTCCTGGGCTACCCGAGCTCGGGGCAAGCGGGGATCGGGCGCGGGGCGGAGCAAGGCCGCACGACCTGGTTCCACGTCTACGGGCAGGACGATTGGCACATCCGGTCGAATCTCACCCTCGATTTCGGCCTCCGTTATGAAGTCAATGGACAGATGACGGACGCGAACAACCAGCTCTCGGCCGTGGATGTGCCGGACGGCCGGTTCGTCATTGCGAGCTCGGACAGCGGGCAGATCTCGCGCTCCGCGCAGCCGCTGCTGTCCCAGATTCCGGTCCCGTACGTCACGTCGCAGCAGGCCGGCTGGACGCCCGCGCTCTTGCGCCCCAGCTACTTGCGGTTTGCGCCGCGGCTGGGCGCCTCCTGGACGCCCACGCCGCAGACGGCGGTGCGAGCGGGGTTTGGCGTCTTTCTCAATCAATGGGCGTACAGCGTGCAACAGGCGTTCGCCGAAAACCTCCCGTTCTTCGAGTTGAAGAGCGTCAGTGCCCCATCGGACGCGACGCTGCCGCCATATCAAACCGCGACCATGCTGCTCGCCAGCGGGAACGGCACGATCGGCGGGACGACGATGGACCACAACTTTCAGACCGAATATGCGAAGAACGTGACGCTCGGATTCCAGCGAGCGGTCACCATGAGCACGATGATCGACGTGAGCTACCTCGGATCCTGGGTCACTGGCGCCGACAGTTCGACGGTGCTGAATGTGCCGCAGCCTGGACCGGGCCCGATCGCGCCGCGCCGGCCCCTTCCGGCCCTGAGCAACATCTCGGACATTCGGTGGAACGGATACTCGATCTACCGTGGCGTGACGGTCAAGCTCGCGCGGCACTTCGCGCGCGGCCTCGCGTACTCGGCCAGTTACACGTGGTCCAAAGCCATCGACGACGCCTCCGATCCTGGGGCGACTGTCGCGGAGACCAATCTCCCGCAGAACGTGTACGACCTGGCGGCCGAGCGAGCGCCCTCGAGCTTTGACCACCGACACCGGTTCGTCGCGAATGCCGTGTATGCGCTACCCGATCCGACCGGGACCGGCCTGCTTGCGACGCTGGGGCGGCAATGGCGCGTCAACGGGATTGTGACCCTGCAATCTGGTTCGCCCTTCACGGTAAACCTCGGCACTGACCGTGCAAACATCGGATCGGGTCCGGCGCAGCGCCCCGACATCTCTTGCGATCCCAATGCATTCCCGAATCCTAGTCAGGCGGAATGGTTCAATACGAGTTGCTTCTCGCTGCCGGTGGCTTACACGTTCGGCAACGCGGGTCGTAACACGGTCCTCGGACCGGGCTATGCCGATGTCGACATGGGCGTCGAGCGCGACATTTCACTCGCGCGAGGCTCGCACCTGCAGCTGCGGTGCGAAATCTTCAACCTGCTCAACCGCGTGAACTTCGATACGCCGAATCGCACGTTCGGCACGGCAAACTTCGGACGCATCTTCAGCGCCGAGCCGGCCCGCCAAATGCAGCTGAGCGTCAAGTTTCTCTTCTGAATTCTGAACCCCGGGCAGGCGAGAAGCGACGCAACGCCCGGTGCGTTTGTGTCGCGCGGCGAGAGTGTCACACTACGTGCTGAAACGACGATTCACACGAGAAGGGACAATTGATCGAACGTTTGTCCACAGGCCGGCTCATTCGTTCTGCGGGCGGTGCCGGTGGAGTGCGCCGCATTTCAGTTTGCGGTTAATGCGTGATCCGCCCAGACGGGTTGGTCTGGAGCGTTCCGAGTTCCCGCAATGGCTTCGGTTTCTCCAACCGAGAACTTCGTAGTGTCGAATCTCACGCTCATGGCGTGTTGATACCAGAAGCTTCGACGATACGCTTCGCGTGTCCGGCTTCGCTTTGAACAAAGCGCACGAACTCGGGCTGGGTCATGCTCAAAGGCTCAGCCCCATCCTTCGCGAGTGAGGCGCGCACATCCGGCGCGCTGAGCGCGCGTGCAATGTCCTTCGCCACTTTTTCCACGACGTCGGCGGGTGTGCCCGCGGGCGCCCATATTCCGTACCAGATTGGGTAGTCGAAGCCGGCGACACCGGCTTCAGCAATCGTCGGCACTTCAGACAGCAGATTCGAGCGCCCCTTGGTGCTCACGCCCAGCGCGCGCAGCCTGCCCGCGCGGATATCGGCCATGACAAGCGGGATGGGCGCCATCATGTAGGCGGCGCGCCCTGCGACCATGCTGGCGAGAATGTCCGTGATCGCCTCGCCCGGCTTCGCGGGCAGATGTACCGCCCGGATGGCCGCCAGTAAATTGAGTTTCTCAACGCCGAAGTGCGTGCCGGTACCTATGCCAGCGGAGCCAAACTTGAGATTACCCGGGTTCGCCTTCGCTGCTGCAACCAACTCGCGGACGGTATGGACCCCACTGGATTTGCCTGTGACCAACAAATAGGGCCGGCTGGTGAGCGGCGCGACTGGGATGAAATCCTTCAACGGGTCATATGGAAGGTTTTTCAGAAGCGCAGCGGTGTACGACTGAGCGCTCGTGTTAAATTAATAAGTAACGTATAACCATCTGGGAGCGACTTGGCGACTAGGGCCGGTGCGGCAGTACTTCCCGCGCCGGGGTGGTTCTCGACCGTCACGGGCTGACCCCACAATTCGGAGAGCTTCCGGCTGACGGCTCGGGCTACTAAGTCAGGGCCACCACCAACCCCGAACGGCTCGATCACGCACACGGGCTTCGCTGGATAGTCTTGTGCACTTTGCAGCATCAGGGGAAGCGTACAATTCCCAAAACCGTTCAAGCCGACATGCCTACCACACCGTGAATCCCATCGCCCGCAGAGTTGCAAGGGGCGGCGCCAACGTCAACGATTTCCTAGTCGGACTCGATAATGGCGAGTGATAACTGGCCCAATTCAGAATTTGACATCGTTTGGCGTCGCTGGGCCGAGTGTCCCGACGCAAGTCCCTCGCGGACTGCGACGGGCCGCGAAATATCGGGTAATCCGACTTCGGCGGAGTGTTGGCACATCAGGGGATAACCGGTTTCTGGAATGCGCGCCTACCAGTCAGCCGCGAGCGGCGCTTCTTTCGTCGCGAATCGCCCTGACGCGCCCGCGCCGGTCGTCGGTGCCGCGGCGGGTTAGGCGACGTCGACG
>JBPYEE010000033.1:0-7559 GCA_051985095.1 Vicinamibacterales bacterium
ACACCGAGCGACATCCGAACGAGGCCGAGCGTTTTAGTCATCACTCTTCCAAGCAGCGGTCAGTCGTGGTAGGGCCCGCGTGCGACGTTCTCGGCGCCTGTGACGATCAGCGCCGCGAGTACCGACACCATGGCCGACACGAGGCCGCGAGAGTCGCCGCGTGTGAATGGTGGGCGAGGTCCATGACGAACGGCCGTCCGCACAGGAGCAGCCGGAGCGCGACGTTCCTCACCTCACGGTTCCCCCTCGGATCGGCTACCACGCTTGAAGTATAGGCTCATGGGCCACGAACGTCGTTATGTCCGTAGCCTGCCAGTTCTCAGCGGCATGCCAAGCCAATGTTCTTTGCAATGAAAAGTTATCTGGACCATAATGAGAGTCCGTTCAAATGGAGCGGCGGCAAGATGCCTCGTCGGTCAGTCGAACGCGTTGGTGGCGCTCACCATGGACGCTGATGGGCGGCTCGGCGCTCCTCGGTTGGGCGATCCTGAATGTCGGCTTTCGCATCCTGTATGAAAGCGTGACGCCGGAAGTTGGTCTGCTCGTCCTGAGCGGATTCGTGCTCGGCACGCTGAATGACGGCAAGCGCGCGGGCATCGCGCTGGCCGGTTTGGTCCTCGGCGTTGCCGTCGCGCCGCTGCTGTTTCCTGCGCCAGCGCCGCCTGCACACGTCGCGCAATACGGCTCTCCAGCCGGTCCTTCTTGGAAAGGTTTTGCGCTGATCCAGGTCTTCCCGACCGGTGGCACCCTGGCCGGAATGATTTACCGAAAGGTGTTGATCTGGGCGCACTGAGCCGAGTCACCTGTTGCCACGAGTCGCCACCGAGTCGACGGGTGAGAGGGGCCCTTCGTTATGCTGCCGCCGCCCAACCCCTTTCCAAGGGTCGGCGGTGGCGACACGGGTGCTGTGGCGGCCACGGGGGCAGCTGCGCTCCGCGCGGGAGAGCGGTGCCCGGCCGATCGCGTACCATTCACGTCACCATCGCGGGGCATCGCGGTCCGTCGCGCTGAGCCATCGCTCCCACTCGTGCGGAGAGATGTCAAACGGCTGAAGGCGAACGCTTGGAAAGCGGCACGTCGGAGGAATGTTGAGACGTACCGAAGCAGCCTTTTCCTCAGCCGCTTCAACGACTTGGCTCCCGGAAGATGCCTCAGGAGTATTTCCCCGTACGTGCAGGTGCTCGTTGAGGGCAGAACCCGTTAGAGCACAATCTGGGGCACAATTCCGGCGACTAACCTGCCAGTCTGGTTCCTCTACGGTGCGCGATGTTTCCGGAAGTCGTTGCCAGAACCAGGCTGCAGACAACGCGACCGTAGCGGTGTTCATGGCGGCGTTCACAGCTCGTTCATCCGATTTTGGCATGATCGCTGCGCCGTGAGGCCCACACTGAAGGAGGCAGGGCAATGTCTGGTGCTGTGTTCTCGAAGCGTTCGATCGCATTTGTGATTTCCGCTACTGCAGTCGTCATCGTCACGATGGCGATGTCGCCGAAAGCGCAGGACAGCCGCACCGCAAGCAACTACACCGTCCGCACGCTGGCGCTGCCGGATAACGGTACCGGCGATGTGTCAATGGACTACATTGCGTTCGATCCGGCGACGAATAGCTTGTGGGTGCCCGGTGGAAATACCGGCGCGGTGGACGTCGTCGACGTCGCTACGGGCAAGGTGCGCCAGATTCAAAACCTGCCCACCTCTCAGGTGCAAGCGCGGGGCGGCACGCGCGTGCTGGGACCCTCCGGCGTGAGCATTGGCGATGGCGTCGTTTATATCGGGAATCGCGGCGGTTCGGAGGTCTGTGCGTTTAATGCGCGTTCACTGGCGCGCGTCGAGTGTGCGCACCTCGATTCGCGGCCGGACGGCGTCGCCTATGTCGCACCGACGAGGGAAGTGTGGGTGACGACGCCCGGCGAACAGTCCATTCGTGTGTTGGATGCGTCGACGCTGATGCAGAAGGCGAAGCTCACGTTTCCTGGAAACCCGGAAGGGTACGCGGTGGATGCGAAACGTGGTCGGTTCTATACGAACCTGGAAGACAAAGATCGCACCGTTGCCGTCGACCTGAAGACCCATGAGACCGTGGCGACATGGAACCCGGCGTGTGGAGGGGGCGGTCCCCACGGTTTGGCACTGGACGAGCCAGCGGGCCACTTGTTCATCGGTTGTGACGCGCTCGCGGAGGTGATGAACGTGGGCGGCGACGGCGCCGTGCTCTCGAAAGTAGACACGGGCGACGGCGTCGACGACATCAACTACTCACCAGCGACGCACCTCCTCTATGTGGGCGCGGCTCGCGCGGCGAAGCTGACCATCGCCCGCGCGGATACCAGCGGCAAGCTGACAACCGTGGCGCAGGTGCCGACGCAGAACGGTGCTCGAAACTGCGTCGTCACGAAAGACGGCACCGTGTATCTGGCCCATGGCGGCGGCGTCAGGCTGTCGGCGCTCGTGGTTGTCTCGCCGCCCAAGTAGGATGTTGACGTTGTCAGTGTGACATCAGGAGGATCAACGACCGATTCGCCCCTTTTATGAGATGGCGTCCTGGCAACTTGAGGCGGATGTCATGACGTTGTCGCCACCCCGCCACTGATTGCGGTGGTCGCGCTCGCGAATCGTCACAGAAAATCTCCGACAGGGTTCGCGCTGACGACATTCCGCCGTGCGTATGATGGGCGGACGATAAAACGCTTGCGCCGTCAACAGTGGCCGATTGGCCGTTTCCCAGGCTGCCCGCCTCTCGTGGTCCGTTGAAGTGCAGCGAGAGCCATCGATAAATGAACGCTGCGCGCATCCATCGCTTTGGTTCGCCCGATGTGATCGCGGTTGAGGACATACCTCGTCCCTTGCCGGCGACGGGAGAAGTGCTGGTGCGCGTTGCGGCGACGGGCGTCGGTCGCTGGGATGCGCTCATTCATGAGGGCAAGAGCAAGGTCAGTCCGCCGCTACCGCTAACACTCGGCTCGGACCTGGCTGGTGTCGTGGAAGCCGTTGGACCAGGCGTCAGTCAATTCGAGCGTGGTGATGAAATCTACGGCGTCACCAACCCGCAGTTTGTTGGAGCCAATGCGGAGTATGCGGTTGCCGCCGCCAACATGCTCGCTCCGAAGCCACGGTGCCTCAGCAGTCTGGAAGCCGCGTCACCGCCGGTCGTCGCCGTCACCGCATGGCAGATGCTCTTTGATCATGCGCGTCCGGAAGTCGGCCAGACCGTGCTGATTCTTGGTGCCGCAGGCAACGTCGGTGGATTCGCAGTTCAGTTCGCCGTGAACGCGGGGTTCGACGTCATCGCGGTCGTCGGCACGAGCGACGTTGAGTATGCCCGCACGCTCGGCACCCTCGATGTGATCGACTATCGAACGAGCGATTTCGCGGAGGCAGTGCGCTCGGTTGACGTCGTGATTGACACCGTTGGCGGCGAAAGCCGGGCTCGGGCGGTTGGCGTGCTGAAACCGGGCGGCATTCTCGTCACGGTTGGTTCGACCGATTTCGTGCCCGCACGTTCTGATGTCCGGTCGGCATTTTTCTACGTCGAAGTCACCACTGCGCGACTCAACGCCATGTCAGGGTTGCTCGAAAGTGGCAAGGTCGTCCCACGGGTCGGGTCCGTGCTGCCGTTGACGGACGTGCGTACGGCGCATGAAATGCTTGCTGGTGCATCGCACAGCCGCCGGAAAATCGTGCTGCAAGTGGCGAGGTGATTGCGCGCTCAGATCGCCTCATGCCGGATCTCGCGTCCATCCGAGGGCGATCACGGATGGCGAGTGCATCCCATCACGGCGATCGTCATGGCGTGAATGATGGCAATTGACGGATCGAGCGCGACGGCGGCAACAACCGTGTTTGCGGCGCTCTTCCTGGTGCTCACTCTCGAAAGCCTTCTGGCACATCTGGCACCAACAGATCGTCCAGCAACGCAAACGGATGCTTCGCGCATTCGGGGGAGCCGGGCTCGCAGCAACCCGCCCCTCGTAGGCGCCCTGTTGGCGGCGCGGAGACTGACACACCGACGCTGAGACGGTCCAGCGAGTTGTCGGGGCGGTTACTTTACAATCGCTTCACAATCGGGCTGGACGCCGTTTCGCCGTCGCTGTAAGCTGTTGATTCCATTATGCGGAGAGATGTTCGAGTGGCTTGAGGAGCACGCTTGGAAATTGCTCTGAGGGTCTGCGATGGCGTGCTGCAGATTTCGATTACAGTTGTAGCACCAGATCGTTAGCCGCGCGCACGTCACCTCGGTCGATCACCGTAAACCTCGGTAGAACTCGCCGAATCGACAGGGTCACGTCACAGTTACGTCACAGTCCGAACGACGTTGAAAGGAGCACGCGTTCAGGCGTGTCGCGTCACGCAGTCTTCGTCCGAACCACGAGGTCAACGTCACAGTTGAGCACTTGCAGCAGGGCGAGCAGCTGATCGACAGACTTGCGGTAGTTTGTCTGATCGAGCAGGCGATACAGCTGCGCCGCAGACGTCCCCAGCCGGCGCACGATCTCGCGTTTTGAGAGGGGGCTCTCCGCGACTCGCTTCTGTGCTTCGAGCGTCAGTCGGTACAAGAGGAGATCGCGGAGGTACGTCGGATCCTGGTTGTACTCGAGCACCTGCTCGACGTGTACCGTGCCGGTACGACCGGAATGGAGGGCGTAGGTAAACGCCTCCCGGCCTGCTTCCGCGTCGACGGAGAGCTCCGTGACCGGGTCTTCGGTCGTTGGTGTCGGTGCCGCCTCCGAGAATGGGAACACGAGCGTCTTCGTCGAGGTGCGGACCTCGAACACTTTCTTCCGATTGTTGTGCCTGATAGAGCGGATCTTCACAGCAGGCCCTCTGCTTCCAGCTCGCGGATCCGCTCGAGAATGCGCCGAGTCGCCGCGCCCTTCATCGCCTTCTGGTTGTCTAAGTCCCACTTCACGATCAGCTTGGCATCGCGATAGACATGCACGTGGCGCGGCGGATGGTCGCCTTTCCACGTGATAAAGACGTACGCGCCACGCCGATACTTGCCCACCGAATTAAGATGTTACCATAAGAGGTAACGGTTGGTCAGGGCACCGGATGAGAGAATCTGCGGATTGGAGACGACGTCGCCCGTTTTTGTCTGGAATCGTCGGCTATTTCGTTGAAGGCACGCGCTGTTTCAGTTCTTCGAACCAGTTCTCGACGATGACGAACCTTCTCGAGTCAGCGCTTTCCTCTAGGCCGGTCTCGTCGATCTTGATCCGGAGAAACCGAGCGCCGTCGGAAGAGACGTCATACGTGCGGCCGCGATGAAAAACGGTCTCCGTGTAGTACGCACCGGCGGCGATCAGGGCGGCAGGAATACCGGCTGCGAAGCTCGTTTCACCCGTGCCGGCCTCGATCGGCACTCCCATCAGCGTGCCGTCCGGCGCCAGGTAGAACAGCTCACGGCCGCTGCGCGCCCAGAGCGGCTCGCGTCCTCCATTCGTCGACACCTGCCACCGCCGCTCATTGAGTGCCCGAAACGGGCGCACGTACACCTGCTCCTGTCCCCCCTCACGTGACTGATACGCCAGCCAATGTCCATCGGGGGAGACTTCCGCGTTGAGTCCAAGAATCGCGGGCTGCGCCAAGTCCGCCACGCGTCGGTCGCCACGCATCGGCAGGACCGCGAGGACGGCCGCGCCCGCGCTCGCAGCGCCCCCACCTCGCGTCGGATCGGCGTTCCCGAACACTAACCGCGTACCGTCGGGCGTGAAGCTGTACGGCCGCTGCGAGGTCGGGCTGTCGGTCAATCGCTCAACTTCTCTCGTGCCTTCTGCCGCCTGTGTATAGAGATTGGCGAGACCTCCGGCACGGGTCGACGCCCATACCAGTCGCTGGCCGTCTGGCGACCAGACAGGCAGCATGTCCGACGTGCTGTCGGAGGTGACCTGTGTGAGCAAGCGCCGCTTGATCTCCCAGATCCACACGTCGCTTTGCGGGTTGCGTGCCTCGAAAGCCACCCGGGTACCATCGGGCGAGAGGCGGGGAGCGGAGTACCGCAGTCGCGGTGCCCCGAGCGGTTCCTCACGCCCTCGCCGATCCACCCAGACGAGTGTGCCGAACGGTGACGATGCCTGGAAGCTTCGTCCTGTGAGGTACACGAGCGTACCGTTATCGGAGATCCCATAGTTCGCCGCCGGGGTTTGCCGCGCCTGGTCGCCCGCGCGCACGACACCGTTGGCGACCGACACCGGTCCGCCCACGAGTGCCCGGCGGCGCGGATCGAATGGAACGGCAAATAAGGCATCGTCCAGCGCATAGAGCAGATGCCCCGTCGCCACGTAGCGGGCGTCACCCCCCTGCAGCAGCACGGTCCGTTCGCCCGATGAGAGTGATTGCACGACAACCTGCGCCGCGTCCCAGCGGTTGCCGCCAATTGCCGTCGTCGCGGTGAAGAGAACCGGCTCCCCTCCCGGGAGCAATTGCGGTCCATAGAGGAGTTCGCCCTTCCTCGCCGGAACCACCAATTGCGGCATGCCTCCGTTTGCCGAGACGCGCATGATGCCGGCGGCCTGACCGAAGAGAATCGTATTGTCGGGTGCCCAACTGGCGCCGAACGAGGGCTCCGCCGCGCAGATCACGAACGGCGCGCCGCCGCGGATGTCGATCCGCTTCAACTGGCCGTCCTCGAAATATCCAATCGCCTCGCCGCCAGGCGCGAAGAAGGGGCCTGCCGGCACTTGCAAATCTACGTGTCCTGGTCGCGTTTCGGTGCCGGGAATGGGCTGCGCCTCGAGCGCACCCATCGACCGAAGATACAGTCCTCGCTCCGTGTTGTAGACGAAATGGCGACCATCCGGGGAGAGTGCGACCACCGCTCGGCCGTTGCTTCTGAACGTCTGATCCGACGGGACGTGATGGTCGAAGCGACTGACAGCGCGCGGCTCTTCCGACGGCGGACGGTTCAGCGTAACAATGGCAACCAGAAGTCCACCAAGCACGAGCGCGCCGGCGACGGGCATCGCGAGTCGCGACAGCGACCGTCGGGCCTCGAAGGCCTGCGCTGTTACAGGCGTCGTGTCGAACGCACCCGTGAGCGCCAGCGACACATCGCCGATATCGCGAATGCGTTGTTTCCGATCCTTGTGCAGACACCGTCTGAGCACAATTCCGAGCCCGGGCGAGAACTCGCGAGGCAGCACCGTCCAGTCGGGCTCTCGCGCCAGGACCGAGGCGAGCACTTCTGAAACGTCGTCGCCTTCAAACGCTGGCTTGCCGGTCAACATCTCGTACAGCACGCAGCCGAACGCCCAGATGTCCGCGCGCTTGTCGACGACCTTCCCGCGTGCCTGCTCCGGTGACATGTATCCTGCTGTTCCCAGCAGCATTCCGACGCCCGTCATCATGGCAGGCGATGTGAGCGTGGGGGAGTTCGACATAACCGCGGCGGGGGTTCCGTGGGTCTCAGCGAGCTTCGCCAAGCCGAAATCGAGCACCTTCACCGTGCCGTCCGGGCGTAACTTGATATTTCCGGGCTTGAGATCACGATGAATGATGCCCTGCTCATGCGCCGCTTCCAGAGCTTCGGCAATCTGTTTGGCAATTGGGAGTGCCTCCTCCAG
>JBPYEE010000034.1:0-6498 GCA_051985095.1 Vicinamibacterales bacterium
CAAAGTCGGGATGGGCCCAGTCGTAACCGCCGGCGATCATCACGGACTGCGCCAGGGCCAGCGTCGGCGTCGACCAGACGACGAAAACAGCGAGCACGGTTCTCATGCGTCTTCTCCCGCAGGACGCGACCGGCGCGCGGTGCCGCTCACGAAGTGGCACCTGTGTCGGTCGGATGACCCGAAAGCGTCAAGACGATGAGCCCGGTCAGGGCGACGCCAAAGCCGCGGAGACGTCGCAAGAGCGCCACGCTCAACCCGACCGCCGTTGAAAGGCCAATCGCTCGGGCGAGGACCGCGTACACCTCCTCGGAGGCACCGAACTGACCAGGAATGAATGCGAACGCAATCCCCACGAACTTTGAGCCTCCTTCCACGATGAGCGCTCCCAGCCACGATGCCGAAAAACCCAGGGCCCGGATCAACACCCAGACTTCGGCGACCAGCAGCGTGTGCGCCATCGTTTCAATGGCAACGAGCTCGGCCAGCTGTGCGCGGTTGCGAAGGACCGTGATGATGCGGTCTTCGACACGACCGAACTCGACCGCCGCCAGCGTGACACGCCGCCACCGAAGCAGGGCACCGACCGCACGCAGGATCGGGACGATGACACCGACTCCCGTTGCAGCGGCGAACAGAAAGGCCGCCAGAAACGCCAGCGTCAGCCCGACGAGGACCCAGGCGCCGCGTTCGATGGCAGGCGGAAGCGTGTGACGTGTGATCAGGAGCGCCAGCGCCACGATCGCCAACACGGCTGACACAACGGTGTAGAGCAGGAACTCGGTGAGCACCGCGCCGTACGCCACGGCGCCATCGAGGCCACGACGTGTGAGCAGCCAGCCCTTCGCCGGCTCCGCCACCAATGGGCCTGTCAGCGTGAGCAGTTCAAGGGCTTCGGTCGCGAGGCGAATCAGCAGCACGTCCCGGTAGCGAAGCTGCCGGGCCAGGTTCGTCCGCCACAACGCGAACCCGCGGATCAAGACTTGTGCGCCGTAAATGACGCTGACCACGGCAAAGCTCCATCCGACGCGCCGCAGCATCTGCCACACGACGTCGACGCCGGCGCGGCGGACGAGTAAAACGACAAGCGACAGACCAAGAACGAGAAGCGATCCTCGAATGAGGGGAATTGTCCGTGCTCGAGTCGTCGGGATCTCTTGAACGAGCGGATCTTACTGCACCGTCCAGGTGAACCTGGACGGGACCGGGCGGCGGGACGTTCGGGGAGGCGCCGCCGACCCGCGTCTAGGCGGCCGGGTGCTCAACCCGCGATTCGGGCAGCTTGGTGAGTCGAAGGCTCTCGTGGCCGGCTTGATCCGCGGCCAGGCCCAGCTCGTAGATGGCATGAACGTCGCGAATCAACGTGTCGCGGCGCTCCAGCAGTCTGGCGCTGTCGACGGTGCCCTCGTTCACTTCGGCCAACAGCGATCGGTAGCGCCCTGCGGCCAGCCACAGCCGGTGCGCCAGAGCGCGATGGGTGCAGACGCGCGCTTCGAGGCCGAGCGCCGCGTAGAGCGCAAACGCGACCAACGCCAACGTCGTGGTCACCAGCGTCGCGGTGGCGTAACCGCCCGGCGACAGGAGCACTGTCGCAATCGAGGTCAGGGTAGCGCACGCGAGCAGAACTGAAATCACAATTCTGAAGACGAAAACGGCTCGCGCGGCGCGCTCCGCGGCGCGAGCGTGGACCCCGTAATTCTGCTCGACGTGCTGCGAGTCCAGGATCACCTGATCAATGGCCGTCAGAGCAAACACGCTTGTTGCCTCCCGAATCTGGTTGGCGAATCACAATGCAATCCAAGGACCATTGTCGATCGTTGCCGATTGACAATCAACGCACGGGGCCCTATGGTCGTGCCACCACATCGGAGGACGAGGCCGGCGACGTCGAGGGGTGGGCACCGTCTCGCGCTGGCCCCAGCGGATTTGGAGGAGCACATGAACCTGCGTGTGAATCCGAGAGCGGCCTCAGTGGCCATCGCGGCAGTCCTTGCGGCGTCGCTCACCTGGCTCCATGCGCAACAGCCGACCAGCTTCACGGCGGCGATCGATGCGGACGCGATCGGCGGCGTGGTCGCCAGCCCCCGGGGTCCGGAGGCCGGTGTGTGGGTGATTGCCGAGACGACCAACCTGCCGGCGCGATTCGCCCGAATCGTGGTGACCGACGATCAGGGGCGCTATTTGTTGCCGAGCCTGCCGCGGGCGACCTACCAGGTGTTCGTGCGGGGCTACGGACTGGTGGATTCGCCCAGGGTCACCGGCCGATTGGGACAGCGCCTCGACCTGCGGGCCGTCGTTGCTGCGGACGGGCGTGCGGCCGCACAGGTGTATCCCGCGGATTACTGGCTGAGCCTCCTCGAAATCCCGAAAGGCGATTTGCCCGAGAAGGACGTGGTTCTCGAAACCAAAGAATGCTTCTCCTGCCATCAGGTGGGCGACCTGGCGACGCGTCAGATCGCGAAGCCCGGCCCGGCCGCCTCCAGCCTCGAGGCGTGGGATGCGCACGTGACGGTCGGGCCGTCGGGGCCCGGCATGACCGCGAACTTCAAGCGAATGGGGGCGCAGCGAAAAGCGTTCGCCGACTGGACCGATCGCATTGCGGCGGGCGCGTACCCGAAGGCTCCTCCCCGTCCGACCGGTGTCGAACGCAACCTCGTGATTTCGATGTGGGACTGGGCGCTGCCGACGAGCCGGCGGAGTGATGTCGCGGCGACCGACGAACGCAACCCGACCCTGAATGCTCACGGACTGGTCTACGGCGCGATCCAGGGCTCTGACATCCTGGCCGTCCTCGATCCGACCGAGAACGCGACCACCCAGATCAAGATTCCGTCAAGCGCGCCGCCAATCGACACCGATACTCCCGCGTCCCCAGTCTGGGGCACCGAGAAGATCTGGCGGCGGTCGGCTGATCCCCGGAGCGTCGTGATGGACAGCCGGGGGCGTGTGTTCGTGACGGCGCGAATCCGGGCCGCGACGGATCAGCCCACGTTCTGCAAAGACGGCTCGGTCAATAAATTCGCCGAGTACTTCCCGCTCCGGGGCCCAAGCGCCCGGCAGATCGAAATGTACGACCCGAAGACGAAGCAGTTCACGACGATCGATAGCTGCTTTGCGGCCGACCACAATCACCTGGATGACCAGGGCGCCATCATCTTCGGTCAGAACAGCGCCATCGGATGGCTCGACACCGCGACGTTCGACAGGACCCATGATGCGGCCGCGTCGCAGGGATGGTGTCCGGCGGTTCTGGATACGAACGGCGACGGGAAGATCACGGAGTGGACCGAGCCGAATCAACCTGTCGATCCCAAGAAGGACCACCGCATCAACTTCGGGTGCTACTCGATTGCCATCAATCCGATCGACGGGAGCTTGTGGTGTTCAGGCATCGGCGCCCGGGACACAACGCTCGTCCGCCTGGAGCGCGGCGCCAACCCGCCGCAAACGTGCAAGGCGGAGGTCTATGTGCCGCCGCCCGACAAAATGCCGCTGCCCGGCTCCGGCGGCGTGGCCATCGACAGCAATGGACTGGTCTGGCAGAACTGGCGAGGCGCCCACCAGATCCTGAGCTTCGATCGGCGCAAGTGCAAGGTCCTCAACGGCCCGACCGCCACCGGGCAGCAGTGTCCGGAAGGGTGGACCGTGTATACGAAACCGGGTCCGGCGTTTCAGGGTTCGCCCGACGAATTCAGCACCGACATGCTGTATCTCATCGAGGTCGATCGAGAAAACGCGCTCGGGCTCGGGAAGAACGTTGTGCTGGCCGGCGACGTCAATGCGGACTCGTTCTTCGCGCTGATGCCGCAAGGCGGTCAGATGAAGACGTTGACCTTGCGGGTCCCTTACCCGCTGGGCTTCTTCTCGCGGCACGTAGCGGGCCGGATCGACGATCCGAATGCCGGCTGGCGGGGCCGGGGGCTCTGGTCCAGTTATTCGATGTATACGCCCTGGCACCAGGAAGGCGGCAAGGGGACCCGGCCCAAGATTGTGAAGTTCCAGATTCGGCCGGATCCGCTCGCGAAATGATGACGGGCCGCACCGAGCCTCTGTCGGGTGGGCCATCGATCGCGATCATTTGGCCGGGCTCACCGGGATCATGGGCACGATGTCTATGCCCGGCTTGCCGGCGCGCGATTCGACGAGTGCAGTCAGTTCTTTCCAGAGGGTGAGGATTTCGGCAGGGGCATGGTCCGGGATGTCACCGTCGCGCCACGTGAGGATCTCGATGAAATAGGGCTGATCCCCATCGTCACACGACCGCAAGGTGAGGTGCGGCGCCTCGAGCGCGACAAGATGCAGTCGCCGCGCCACATCGTAGTGCCGCGCGATCACATCCGCGAGGGCCTGCTCCGATCCAGCCCTCACACGCAGCGTCATCATCACCGTCTCCGGTTGCTCCGCACTCGCGACCGGCGAGAGCGCGACGGTGGCAGCGATCCCGACGAGACCGAGAACCGTGAATCGGCACAACACAACGACCCTCCTCAATTCCAGAAGCCGACGACCGACGTCATCTTCGCGCCCGCATCGAACACGAAGAGGTTCGTGCCGTTCGCGAGACCCTCACCATTCGGTCCGAGCCCGGTCGCGGTCCAGTCGGCAAGGACCATCCCCTGACAGTGCCGAATCGCGCCGTGCCGCCGCAATCGGACGCGCGGCATGAAACGAAGGGCGCCGTCGATGTGGGCGTGCAATTCGGCGACGCCGTCGATCGCGCTGAATCGATCGCGGAACGTAATGGCCGGCGAGACAATGGTCGCGAGCGCCTTTTCGCGAACTTCCGGGCTGGCGGTCGTCCACGCCTCGAACCATGCATCGACGGCGTCGGCGGCGCCGGCCAGCAACTCATCGACGACGACGTTGCTGAACATCGAGAGTTGATAACGCCACCCCTGCACGTGGTGATCGCGCGCCGCGGCTTCGCTGAAGTCGTGGGTGAGTGCCACACGCGTGCCGTCGGGATGGGGGTCGAGACGAACCGTGACGCGCGATCCACCCGGTGGAATCGTCTTGCCGCTGGCGTACCCGTATGTGAACACGATGCGCTCGGGCCTCACGACCTCTTCGACCTCACCGACGGCTTCGGTGCCGTCGGGATACCGGATGCGCATCAGGCCCCCCGGTTGCGCGTCGATGCTCGAGCCGGCACCCCACCACGCCGCCCACCGTGTGCTGTCGGTGAAGTACCGAAAGACCATGTCGCGCGGGGCTCGGATGAGAACGGTTCGATCGAGCGTATGCGTCAGGACCGTCATCGGGGGCTCCTTCGTTTCGAAAGGCGACGCGCTTTGCGGGGTCGGGGACCGCGGCGCGTCTGCTCGAGTTCGGCGACCAGTTTCAGCTTCCAGAGCGCGTCGTCCCACATGCGCTCGAGGACCGGGCCGAGCGCCCCAACCGCCTCGGGCTTCGCGCGGTAGAAGCGGAACCGCTGGGCGGTCCGCGTGGCCACCAGTCCCGCGTCGGCGAGCGTGCGCAACTGCAGCGAGATCGCGCCGAAGGTCACGTCGGGCATCGCGGCGGCGATCGCGCCCGCCGACAGTTCGTGCTCCCAGACCAGGCGCAAGATCTCGCGCCGGCGCGGCGAGGCGAGCGCGTGCAGGACGACCGGCGACATCGCGTCCACGTCGAATAATTTAGTTTAAACTAAAATGACTGTCAAGGGCCTTCGGCGCCCGCTTCCTCCCGGCGCGCCCCCGCCTCCCGCCGGCGGCGCTGGTATGCTTGCGCCGCCCGACCGGGGGAGCGAGGCCGACCCCGCACGGGCCGGTTTTGAGGTTGCGTCATGAACACACGCCGACAGTTCCTGCTCACGGCTCCGCTCGGGATGCTCAGCGGAGCCCTCGCGTGCCGCGCGAAGCCGGACGGCGCTGCCGGCCCCGTGCCGCCGACGCCGGGGGCGCCGCCGACCTTCGCCACCGCTCCGGCCGCCGGTCCCGAGGTCTCGCCGTCGACCTTCGCCGAAGCGGAAAAACTCGTGCAGGTCACCATGCGCGCGGCGGATCGCGACATCGCGGCGGGGAGCTGGCGACGGTCGATGGCGCCGCTGCTCGAGCGTCGCACTGGCCCGCGGAAGGTGACGCTGGCGCCCGAGGTCGCGCCGGCCACGCGATGGAACCCCACGGCGATCGTGTCCGCGGGCGGCGCCGGCCCGACGCGCGACGCGTTTGTCCGTACCCCCGACGAGCGCGTGCCGCTGCCCTCGACCGACGCCGAGATCGCGTTCGCGCCGGTCACGCGCCTGTCCCGCTGGATCGAGCGTCGACAGCTGACGTCGGAGCGGTTGACCAGCATCTACCTCCGCCGGATCGAGCAATTCGATCCACAGCTTCGATGTGTCATCACGCTGACACAAGACGCGGCGCTGGCGCGCGCGCGGAACGCCGATGCGGAAATAGCCTCGGGACGCTACCGCGGGTCGCTGCACGGGATTCCATTCGGTGTCAAGGATCTGCTCGACACGGCGGGCATCCCGACGACTTATGGCGCCGAGCCGTTCCG
>JBPYEE010000035.1:0-8386 GCA_051985095.1 Vicinamibacterales bacterium
GACGACGCGGCGGTGCGGCGGCTCGCCCGCCGCCAGATCGACGCCGGGATCCATTTCCTCTGTCCATGCGGTACGACCGGCGAGAGTCCGACGCTGTCGGATGCCGAGAAGATCCGGATCATCGAGATGCTCGTCGACGAATCACACGGCCGGGTCCCGATTGTCGCCGGTGCCGGCGGCAACAACACAGCCGAGGTCGTCCATCTGGCGAAGGAATTCGAGCGGCGCGGCGCCGACGCGCTGCTGTCGGTGACGCCGTATTACAACAAGCCGACGCAGGAAGGCCTGTATCAGCACTTCAAAGCGATCGCCGAGAGCACGCAGCTGCCGGTCATCGTTTACAACGTCCCCGGCCGGACCGGGGTGAACGTCGAGGTCCCCACCCTGGTCCGCCTCGCCCAGCTCCCGCATATTGCGGCCGTCAAAGAAGCGTCGGGCAACGTCACACAGATGGCCGAGATCTGCCGCGCCGTCCCCGACGATTTCATCGTTCTGTCGGGCGATGACGCGCTCACGCTGCCGCTCATGGCCGTCGGCGGCCACGGCATCATCTCGGTGGCCTCGAACGAGATCCCGGCTGAGATGGTCGAGATGGTCGAGGCCGCCGAGCGGAACGATTTTGCCGCCGCCCGCGCGGTCCATCGCCGAATTCTGCCGCTGATGCAGGTCAATTTCGTCGAGTCGAACCCGGTGCCGGTGAAAGCGGCGATGGCGGCGATGGGATTGATCGACGAAACGTACCGCTTGCCGATGTGCGGGCCGAAGCCGGACTCGCGGGAGAAGATCCTGAAGGTCCTCAGGGAGCTGCACTTGCTCAAAGCGGCGATGGTGTGAGCCTCGAAGCGGAAATCTCCAATCACGTCGCCGCCGGCGCGCACGCCGACCGCGAGGCCGTGCGCGCGACCTTCACGCGCCTGCGCGAGGCACTCTCCTCGGGGCGGGTGCGCGCCGCGGAACCCGACGCCTCCCGGGCCATCGGTTGGCGTGTCAACGCGTGGGTGAAGCAGGGGATCCTGCTCGGGTTCAAGTTCGGCGCCCATGCCGATGTCTCGGCCGATCACGGCCGCTGGCCGTTCTACGACAAGGACACCCTGCCGCTGAAGAACCCGGGTCTCGCCGCCGGGGTGCGCATCGTGCCGGGCGGATCGGCCGTGCGTGATGGCGCCTTTCTCGGGTCGGGCGTCATCTGCATGCCGCCGATGTACATCAACATCGGCGCCTATGTCGGCGAACAGTCGCTGATCGATTCCCACGCCCTGGTCGGATCGTGTGCGCAGATCGGAGCCCGCGTCCACGTCAGCGCCGGTGCCCAGATCGGCGGCGTCATCGAACCGGTCGGCGCCTTGCCGGTCATCGTCGAAGATGACGCGCTCATCGGCGGCAACACGGGCATCTACGAGGGCGCGGTGATCAAGACCCGGGCCGTCGTCGCGGCCGGCACGATCCTGACCGGATCGACGCCCGTCTACGATCTGGTGCATGGCGAAGTTCTGGCAGCCGCGGCGGACCGTCCCCTCGTCATTCCGGAGGGCGCCGTCGTCGTCCCCGGGGCGCGCGCCGTCACCGTCGGGAAAGGACCCGGCTGGGGGCTTTCGCTGAACACGCCCGTCATCGTGAAATACCGTGATTCACGGACCGACACCCGCACGGAGCTCGAGACGTGGATCAGATAAGGTGATGGTGTGCTCACCGGTCCCGTTGACGTCGTCCTCCTGACGCGATCGCTCGTCGACATCGATTCGACGACTGGCCGCGAGCGTGAGGTGGGCCGGTGGCTGGCCGACTATCTGCGCAGCCGCGGCTTTGCCGTGACCGAACAGCCCGTCGATCACGACCGCTTCAACCTGATTGCAGCGCCGGCGCCCACTGCTGCGCCGCAGGTGGTCCTGTCGACGCACATTGATTGCGTCCCGCCGTTCTTCGCCAGCCGCGTCGAGGGCGACCGGCTCTTTGGCCGCGGATCGTGTGATGCGAAGGGGATTGCCGCGGCGATGGTGGCCGCCGCGGACCGCCTGCGGCGCGACGGTGAGATGCGCGTCGGCCTGCTGTTCGTCGTGGGCGAGGAGCGCGGCAGCGACGGCGCCCGCAAGGCCGACGAGGCGGCGAACGGTTCACGGTTCCTCATCGGCGGCGAGCCGACCGACAACCGTTTCGCGCGTGCGACGCGCGGCATGCTGCGGATCAAGCTGCACGCCGCCGGCCGCGCGGCGCATTCCTCGTTTCCCGAGCTTGGTGAGTCGGCGATCGACAAGCTGATCGACGCGCTCGTCGAACTCCGATCGATCGACCTGCCCGCCGATGAGGTGCTCGGGCCGACGCACTACACAGTCGGACTGATCAACGGCGGCATTGCCCCAAACGTCGTGTCACCGTCGGCCGAGGCGGAAATCATGTTCAGGACGGTCGACGAGGCCGCCGCCATCCGCGCCGCCCTTGCGCCGCTCGAGCGGCGCGTCTCGATCGAACATGTCCTCGACGTGCCGCCGGTGCGGATGATGACCGTACCCGGTTTTCCGGCGGTCGTGTTTCCCTATACGACCGACATTCCATTCCTGGCGCGCTGGGGACAGCCGCTGCTGTTCGGCCCCGGCTCCATCCATGTCGCACATACCGCCGACGAGTTCGTGTCGATTGCACAATTGCAGGCGGCATCCGATCATTACGTGACGATTGTCCGAGAGCTCCTTCGACAGGCCTGAACCGGCGGCGGTGTCGCCCCGCGCCGAATACGAGCGGCGCGTCAGCGATCGGCGGCGCGGCATCGACGCGCTGCTTCGGAGCAGTTTCCGGATTTCCAACCTGCGCCTCCTCATCGCAGCGGTTGGCGCG
Organism: Vicinamibacterales bacterium; assembly: GCA_051985095.1. Taxonomy (GTDB): domain Bacteria; phylum Acidobacteriota; class Vicinamibacteria; order Vicinamibacterales; family CAVVIG01; genus Gp6-AA45. The sequence goes on from JBPYEE010000035.1 coordinate 2,830, forward strand.
GCGGCGCTGTGGGGGGCGTTTGTGCGGGGGACGTGGTCGCCGTGGTGGGCGGCCGGTGTCTGGATCGTGTTTGCGGCCGTTGCCATCGTCCATGCCAAGTATCTGGAGCGGCTCGAGCGGGCCCGCCGCGCCGCGCGTCTGTACGATCGCGCGCTCGAGCGCCTCGCGGGTCACTGGGCGGGAACCGGCCGCGACGGCGGGGCGTTCGGCGATGGCCACCCCTACGCGCGCGATCTGGATTTGTTCGGGCGCGCGTCGCTGTTCGAGCTGTTGAACACCGCGCGCACGGAAGCGGGGGAGGCGACGCTCGCCTCGTGGATCGCGCACGGCGCGGCGGTCGACGACATTCGAGCCCGCCAGCGCGCAGTCGATGAGCTCCGGCCGAAGCTGGACTTCCGCGAAGACATCGCCGTGCTGGCGGCTGAAGGCGAAGTGAGCCGGACCGGCGCCCTCGCGCGCTGGGCCGCCTCGCCGCCGGTCCAATTCCCGGTCTGGCTGTCCTCCCTGTTCGGCGGGTGCGGAGCGGTCGCGATCGCGCTCACGATCCTCGCGGCGCTCGACGTCATCTCCTGGGTGCCGCTCATCTTCTGGCTGTTCGCCGAAGGCGCGATCGCGTGGCGGTGGAAGCGGGTGCTGCTGCGCGTCATGGCGGAGTCGGGGAAGCCCGCCGACGACTTGAAGATCCTGGCCGCGCTCGCGGCTCGCGTCGAGCGCGAAACGTTCGCCGCGCCGAAACTCGCCGCGATCCACACCGAGCTGGAAGGCTGTGCCGCGGCCGTCGCGGCGCTCGAGCGCCTCGTGTCGCTGCAGGAGTCGACGACACACAACCTGCTCTTCATGCCGATCACGCGCGCCCTCTTCATCCCGGAGCAGCTCGCAATGGCGATCGATCGGTGGCATCGCGCCCACGGCGGCGCGGTCGCGGAGTGGCTCCGAACCATCGGCGAGCTCGAAGCGCTCCTCTCGCTCTCGACCTACGCGTTCGAACGGCCCGCCGATCCGTTTCCCGCGTTCGGCGTCGACATCCAATTCGACGCGATTGCGCTCTGTCACCCGCTGATTCAGGGTGACATGGCGGTGCCGAACGACGTTCGTCTCGCCGGGCCGGCCCCCCGCTCCGGGGCGCGCGGGCCTCAAGTGATCGTTGTCAGCGGATCGAACATGTCCGGCAAGAGCACGCTGCTTCGGGCCGTCGGCGTCAACGCGGTGCTCGCACTGGCGGGTGCCCCCGTGCGGGCTGCGGCGTTGACGCTCTCGAGCCTGGCGATCGGAGCCACGCTCCGGATCGACGACTCGCTCGAAGCCGGCCACTCGAAGTTCTACAGCGAGATTCTGCGCATCAAATCGATTGTCGCGGCAGCGCGCGGACCGGTCCCGACGCTGTTTCTGCTCGACGAGATCCTGCACGGCACGAACTCCCACGACCGGCGGATCGGAGCCGAAGCCATCGTCCGCGCCCTCGTGTCGGCCGGCGCGATCGGGCTCGTGACGACCCACGACCTGGCCCTGACGGAGATCGCCGCTCAATTGGGGCCGGCCGCGGCTAATGTGCACTTCGAAGATCGGCTCGCCGACGGCCGGATGGTCTTCGATTACCGGATGCGTCCCGGGGTGGTGGACCACAGCAACGCCCTGGCCCTGATGCGCACGATTGGCCTCGACGTGTAGGACAATACCCCCGTCGACGGAGGGTTCCATGCGTCATGGGTATGCAGCGGCGGGCGTGGTCGCGTTGGCGCTTACGGCGTCCATCGCGGCCGACGACGGACAACGGCTGCTGACAATCGATCATTACGTTCGCATCCATTCGACGGTGCCGGCGATTGCCGGTCAACCGGTGCAGATTTACGTTCGCGAACGGGTGCAGGCCGGCACGGCGCTGCGCGCCAGTGGCTCAGTGGGGGATCGCGTCGTGCTGTTCGTGCATGGGGCCGGAACGCCGTCGGAAGTGGCGTTCGACGTGCCTCGTCAGGATTACAGCTGGATGGCGTTTCTGGCCAACGCCGGCTTCGATGTCTTTGGCATGGATACCACCGGCTACGGCCGGTCGACGCGCCCCGCGCCGATGGACGATCCGTGCAACCTCGCCAGGGATCGTCAGGCGGGGTTCGTGGCCGCGCCGTGCAGTCCGTCGTATCCCCACGCATTGACGACGATTGCATCCGACTGGGACGACATCAACGCTGCCGTCGATTACATTCGGGCGCTCCGGCGGGTGGACAAGGTGAGTCTCATCGCCTGGTCGCTTGGTGGACCACGCGCGGGAGGCTACGCGGCGCAGCATCCCGAGAAAGTCCAGAAACTCGTGCTCCTCGCGCCCGCGTACAGCCGCAACACGACGCCGAACGCCCCGGCCAAGATGCCACCTGACGGCGTGCCGTTCAACACGCAGTCACGCGACGAGTTCTACGCCAATTGGGACCGCCAGGTTGGCTGCCCCGATCAGTACGATCGTGCGACGAGCGACCTCGTGTGGTCCGAACTGCTCGCATCGGACCCGGTCGGTGCAACCTGGGGGCCGGGCGTGCGCCGCGCCCCGTCGACCGCCGTCTGGGGGTGGACGCAGGCCGCAGTCGCACGCACGATGACGCCCACGCTGCTCGTCGCCGGCGCCCATGACAAGCAGGTGCCGCCGGACCGTGTGCGCGATCTCTTTGCTGATCTCGGGGCGACGCAAAAGGTGTTCGCCGATCTGGCGTGTTCGTCGCACAACGCCGCCTGGGAACACAATCATCTGCTGCTCTTCAAGGCGTCGCTCGAATGGTTGACGTCGACGACGGTGAATGGCGCGAAACAGGGACAGGTAAAGCTCGGCTATCCGTCGGCGGCGGGGACGGCTCAGTAAGGCAGCGTTGTTGCACGAATCGGTCGCATGGGATTCGAGCACCCGGCGCAACCCGACGCGAGGCCGCCCGATCCGATCGACAAACCGCCACCGGACATCAAACCGGTGCCGCCGCCCGACATTCCGCCGCCGTCCGGGCCGCCCGACATTCAGCCGACGCCGCCGCCGGAGCGCGGCGACGCGCCGATGTAAGGCTCGCAGGCGAGCGCGATCCGCAGCAGGGCGTCGGTCTGCGATCGCCAGCCCACAAGCTGCACACCGACGGGTAGTCCGGCTGAGGTTGGTTCAGAAGGGATCGAAATGGCCGGATGGCCGGTGACGTTAAAGGCCTGCGTGAGCCGCAGCATCATGTTTCGCACCGACTGTGTCCCGCCAGCTACTTCCACGGTGGATGCGCCGATCACCGGTGCCGGAATCGGTAACGTGGGCAGCACCAGAGCGTCATGTTGGGCCAGTGCCGCGTCGATTTCACGGCGCATGACTTCACGCCCGGCGCACGCGCGCACGTAATCTTCCGCAAGAACATAGCGACCCATCTCGAGCCGCAGACGCACGTTGCTCGTGTACTTGGATGCCATCGTGTCGAGCGTCCACGCGTGGTAGGCCGCCGCCTCCGGCAGGCTGATGTGCAGGTACACGGCCGGAATCGTGGCGGCGTGCCGGATTTCGATGTCGTCGACATGCGCGCCGGCGATGCGCAGACGTTCGATCGCCGCGTCGAATCGCGCACGCACCTCGTCATCGAGCAGGTCGCAAAAGTACTTGCGCGGCACCGCCAGGCGGACGCCGCTCATCGGCATCGGGGCCGGCGGCGACGCGATGTGATCGCCGAGCAGCGCGTGATACAGGAGAAACGCGTCGGTGACGGTCTGGGCCAGGGGCCCCACGTGATCGAAGGTCCGCGACAGCGGAACGACGCCGTCGGTGGAGACTTCGCCAATCGTCGGTTTGAGCCCGACAATCCCGCAGGCCGCGGCCGGAATGCGAATCGACCCGCCGGTGTCGGTGCCGATCGTGCCGAGCGCCATGCCGGCCGCGACGCTCGCGGCGGACCCGCCGCTCGATCCGCCGGGTGAGCGCGTCGGATCGCAGGGATTGCGCGCCGGTCCGAAGGCGGAGTCTTCGTTGGTCGTGCCAAACGCGAACTCGTGCAGGTTCGTCTTCCCCACGACGACGACGCCGGCCTGCCGGAGATGGGCGATGGCGGCGGCGTCGTGAGCCGCGACGTGCCCGTCACGCACACGCGAAGCGGCCGTCGTCGGCGTGCCCCGTAGATCGATCAGATCCTTGATCGAAATCGGCACGCCGTGGAGCGGGCCGCGATCGCGGCCCGCGGCGAGCTCGCGATCCGCCTCGCGCGCCTGGCGTCGCGCCTCGTCCGCCATCACCAGGATGAACGCGTTCAGGCGCGGCTGTTCGGCGTGAATCCGCCGCAGGCATTCTTCGGTGACCTCCCCTGCGGAGAGTTCTCTGGCGCGCAGACGTCGGCCGAAGTCCTCGATGGTCATCGTTTCGTCGCGTCGTCGTTGAAGTCTCCGGCGCGCAGCACTGTGGTGGCCCGCGCCAGCGCTTCGAGAAGCGGCTTCAGTTCGGGCATTCCCCGCCGTTCGGCATCGGCAATGGCGGCGGCCAACCAGGTCTCGATTGTCATCGCGTCTTCACAGACAGAGAGAGCCCGTCGCGCAGCGGCACGATCGAGGTGAGGAGCTGCGGGTGTGCCGCGACCCGTTCGTTGAAGGCGGCAATGGCCCGCGTGTCGCCGGGATCGCGGACGGGCCTGGATACAAATCCTGGCACCACTTCGCCGTCCCACAACACGTTATCGGCGACCAGGAGTCCGCCGGGCCGGAGCAGTGAGACCAGGCGATCGAGCAGCGCCACGTACAACTGTTTGTCGGTATCCAGAAAAATCAAATCGAACGGCCCGGACAGCTTGGCGATCTTCAGCTGCGCGTCGCCGACGATCAGGGTGACGCGATCGCCCACGCCGGCGCGCGCGAAGTTGCGGCGCGCCTCGTTGGCGCGACCCTCGTCGAGTTCGAGGGTGATCAGGGTGCCGTTGGACGGCAATGCGGTCGCGAGCCAGATCCCGGAGTACCCGATCGCCGTTCCGAGCTCGAGGACGGTCGTCGCACGTATCGCGGTGGCGAGCACGCGCAGCAGCCCCCCCACCTCGGCGTCGATGAGCGGCAACCCCCGCGACGCGCCGTCGGCGGCAATCTCATCGAGCACCGGCGAGCGCGCGCGGTTGAGACTCGCCAGGTAGCGCTCGATGGGGTCCGCGATAATCTGACCCATAATTCATTGTAGTGCGGCATACGAAGATCATCGCGACGGTCGGTCCCGCAAGTAACAGCGACGCGACGCTGGACGGGCTGATCGCCGCCGGCGCGGATGTCTTCCGCCTGAATTTCTCGCACGGCACACACGAGACGCACGCCGACGCTTACGCGCGGATCCGCCGGGCGGCCGCGCGAGCCCGGCGCGAGGTCGCGATTCTGCAGGATCTGAGCGGTCCGAAAATCCGCACCGGTCCGCTTGCGGCCGCACGGCCCTTTGTGGTCGTCCGTGGCGATCGGCTCACGATCGCGACCGGCGAATTTCCGGGCGGCCCCGGCCGCATCTCAACGGCGTTTGCCGCCCTGGCGCGCAGTGTACGCCCAGGCGATCGACTCCTGCTTGCCGACGGCGCCGTTGAACTGCGTGTCGACG
>JBPYEE010000036.1:0-4533 GCA_051985095.1 Vicinamibacterales bacterium
GGGACACCGGAAATCGGGGGTCTCGCCTCCTGGCAGGTACAATCGATCCTGCGCCGTCTCACGGGCCTCGCCTTCATCGGCATGGACGTCGTCGAGGTCGCGCCTGCCTACGACACCGCCGAAATCACCGCGCTCGCGGCCGCCACGGTAGCGTGGGAGTACCTGTGTCTGGTGGGATCGGCGGCGGAATGATTCCGGCCGCCGCCCCTGAAAATCAGGCGGGTGGTCGCGCGCGATACTTTGCTCGGCGCGGGGACCGCCTCTCATATGATACGGTGAATGCATTGCAGCGCCGCGAATGGAACATGCATGCGCCACCGGCGTGATGATCGTCGCCATGCACCGGGGGTCGTGCCAACGGGGCCACGCCACCAGGGTCACGCCAGTCGGGGTTCGGCTGCGATCACCCGTACGGCTGTCATTCAGTCGCAATACGGACACTCTAACATCAACGAATCGGCAAGCGACTTCAGCGATTCGACCAACGTGAGAGGTGCTCATTGTGACTGAAGGCGGCACGCGACACTTTCGCGCCCTCTTCCTTTCTGACGTACACCTTGGTGCCCGGGGATGTCAGGCGGACCTGTTTCTCGACTTCCTGCGGCTCCATGACGCCGATACCATCTATCTCGTCGGTGACATCGTCGACGGCTGGCGCCTGCGGGCGTCCTGGTACTGGCCTCAGGCTCACAACGACGTGGTTCAGAAGCTCCTGCGCAAGGCGCGCAAGGGCGCCCGCGTGATCTACGTGCCGGGCAACCACGACGAGTTCCTGCGTGAGTACTACGGCACCCACTTCGGTGGCATCGAGGTCGCCGAGCACTTCATCCACCACGGCGCCGACGGGCGGCGCTATCTCGTCATCCACGGCGATCTTTTTGACCTCGTCGTCAAGCGCGCGCGCTGGCTCGCCCATCTCGGCGACGTCGCCTACACGCTCGCCATCGTCGGCAACCGGGTGTTCAACAGCCTGCGCCGCCGCTTCGGCTTCGGCTATTGGTCGCTGTCGCAGTGGTTGAAACACAAGGTCAAGAACGCCGTGAACTACATCGGCGACTTCGAGATGACGCTGGCGCAGGAAGCCCGCCGCCACGGCACCGACGGCGTGATCTGCGGCCACATCCACCATGCCGTGATCCGTGATGACCGCGGCGTGACCTACATGAACTGCGGCGACTGGGTGGAAAGTTGCACCGCGATCGCCGAGCACCAGGACGGCCGCTTCGAGCTCATCACCTGGACGCGGCTGTCAGTGGAGACGGTGGGTTCCCGGGACGAGGACGAGTTCGAGGCCGCCGCCGGCCCGGCCGACGCCCCCGTCAAGGCCAACGTCGCCGCGTGACGACGCTCGGGGAAGCGACGCATCACGCTTCCCTCTGTTGCCGGGTGGGCGTGTCCGGCAGCACTGCCGCACCGCTGCCTATGACCCCTGACGCCGCCGTGCCGGCGGCGCCTCGGCGTCGGCCACGTCCCCCGCCCTGTCGCAGTCGTCCCGCCGCGTTTCGTCCCGCCGCACGTCGTTTCGCGGGAAGTCGTGTCGGGCGCTCCACGCCGGCGCCTCCGCCATTCTGAGGTCGGTCGTCACCGTCATGCCGTCGGGGTTGACCATGCCCTCGCGTCCGACCCGCTTGCGCTGCACGAACAGCTTGCGCTCCCACACCGCCATGGCGACGAGGGCGATGCACACCGGGACATAGAAATAAAGCACGCGGAACAGAATGATCGCCGCCGCGACCGCGTCCTGGTCGGGCACGTCCGGCCCCAGCGCCGTCGCAAAGAAGTTGTCGAATACCCCAAGCGATCCTGGCACGAGGCTCGCAAACCCCAGCAGCGTCGACGATACGAACGCCGTCGACACGGTGAGCGGGTCGACGTGGACCGGCGGCGGCAGAAGGTTGTACATGGCGAACGACGAACAGCCGAGATCGGCGAGACCGATCGCGATCTGGATCAGGGTCGAGCGTCCGCCCGGCAGCCGCACGCTCCAGTTGGCGATGCCGATGGTCCGCGGCCGATGCGACACCCATAGCACGTAGACCGCGAGCACCACAAGCAGCACGATACCGAGGACGCGCATGATTTCCGGGGGCAGGAGCGTGATGCGGCTCGCCACGTCGGGGCGCCAGACGATGCCGGTACCCAGCACGGCAAGGTTGCCAAGCCAGAACGTCAATCCGGTCAGGAAGCACAGCTTGGCGACGTCGATGATACCGAGGCCGAACTGCGAGTAGATGCGATAGCGGATCGCCCCGCCCGACAGTGCCGTGAAACCGACATTGTGACCGATGGTGTAGCTCGTGAAGCTCGCAATCGCCGCAATCCGGTAAGGGACATGGTTCGCGCCGACCGTGCGCACCGCGAACCAGTCGTAGAGCGTCAGTGTCGCATAGGCACCGGCGATGAACAGCACCGCCCAGCCGACCTGCGGCGCGGGCATGCCGCGCACGTGATCGGCGACCTTGTGGAAATCGAGAAGCCTGATCTTGTTGGCCAGTTCATAGACCGAGTAGCCAAAAATCGTGACGCTGATCGCAAGAGGAATCCAGCTCTTCCAGGAATTACTGGCGCGCGGCTTGCCGGCAAACTTGAGTGGAGCAGACAAAAATCCTCCTGTGACTCGGCGAGCATGACAAGGAATGTTGTGGGAAAGACGGCACGTCAGGGTTGCGGCATGTCGTCACGGAGAGGTCGAGTCATGTATATATCGGGTATTAACACTGGGCAACGCAAGCGACAGGAATGCGACAAAGACGCGGTGAAGCGTCACGAAAAAGACGCATGAATCGATGACGCAGGACTCATCCCCCGGCCACGAGTATCCCGCTCACGAGAGCCCGGTTCACGAGAGCCCGGTTCACGAGGGGGCTGCCCACGAGGGAAGCGGCCGCGCCGCGGTTCTCGAATTTCCCCCCGATGCCGTCGACCCGGGCCAGACGCTGCGCGTTCTGATCGCAACCGATGCGTGGCGGCCGCAGGTGAACGGCGTCGTCCATACCCTGGAAGCGACTGCGAAGGCCGCGCGGTCGCTGGGCGTCGAGGTATCCTTCCTCACCCCCGACGGCTTTCCGACCGTCGGCATGCCGAGCTATCCCGGCATCAGGCTGGCGTTGCCTCGTCAGCGCCAGATCGCACGCCGCATCGCCGAGATCGACCCGCACGCCGTCCACATCGCCACCGAAGGCCCGATCGGCTACTGCGTGCGCCGCTATTGCGTCGCGCAGCGGCGCTCGTTCACGACCAGCCTGCACACCCGCTTCGCCGAGTACGTGGCGGCGCGGTGGCCGGTGCCGCCGCGATGGACCTGGAAGCTGATGCGCTGGTTCTACAACGCCGGCTGCGGCACCATGGTCTCGACGGCTTCGCTCGCCAGGGAATTGCGCGAGCACGGCTTCAACAACGTGCTGCGGTGGCCCCGCGGCGTCGACGCGGCGCTGTTCAATCCGACGCGGGCGCGCGACCTGGGGCTCGAGCGGCCGGTGTTCCTCACCGTCGGCCGCGTCGCGGTCGAAAAGAACGTCGACGCCTTCCTGTCCCTCGACCTGCCCGGCACCAAGGTGGTGGTCGGCGACGGTCCGGCCCGGCAGATGCTGCAGGCGCGCTACCGCAACGTCGTATTCATGGGCGAGAAACGGGGCGAGGACCTTGCGGCCCTCTATGCGAGCGCCGACGTATTCGTGTTTCCGAGCCGCACCGACACCTTCGGCCTGGTGCTGCTCGAAGCGCTGGCGAGCGGGGTGCCCGTCGCCGGCTTTCCGGTGGCGGCGACCCAGGACGTCGTCGGATCGGCCGCGGTTGCGGTCCTCGACGAGGACCTGCGCGGCGCGTGCCTGCGCGCCCTTAACATCCCGCGCCACCTCTGCCGGCAGTACGGCGAGACCGTGACCTGGGAAGCGAGCGCCCGCTCGTTCCTGAGCAACCTCGTAAACTTCCGCCATTCCACGGCGGTGCCGCTCGTGCCCGCGCTGCAGTCGAGACGGACGGGCTGGGGCTGATCTTTCAGGGCGCGGACGACACCCCGCGCACGGACGGCATCCCGTCCGTGCGCGGTCTTCAGCGTGAGTGGATGTTCTTCAGGGCGCGGCCGGCGCCGGCGCGGGCGTGCGCCCCACGACCGTCGGCGCTTCCATGGCGGCGACGCGATTCTTGACCGCCTTCTGCACCTTCTCGAAGGCCCGCACCTCGATCTGGCGGACGCGCTCACGCGAGACCCCGAACTCGACGGCGAGATCTTCGAGAGTGACCGGTTCGTCGGCGAGGCGGCGCGCCTCGAAGATGCGCCGCTCGCGGTCGTTGAGCACTTCGAGCGCGTCCGACAGCGCCGCGCGGCGGTTGTCCATCTCCTCCGAGGCGACGAGCGTCGCCTCCTGGCTGTCGCGCTCGTCGATCAGCCAGTCCTGCCACTCGCCGGAGTCGCCATCCTCGCGGATCGGCGCGTTGAGCGAGGCATCGCCGCTCAACCGCCGGTTCATGTCGATGACGTCCTGCTCAGTCACGCCGAGACGCTTGGCGATCAGCTTGACCTGGTCGGGATGC
>JBPYEE010000037.1:0-3204 GCA_051985095.1 Vicinamibacterales bacterium
TCGACAATGGTCGGCGTCATGCCATGGTGTGCGAGCCAGTAGGCGAGCGTCGGCCCGGAGATGCCCGCACCCGAGATGAGGACTCTCATCGCACATTGAATTATCTGGCACCGGCCACGGCTGAGGCGAAACGCTTTGGCCGCGGGGTCGCCAACGATGACCGCAGGTTCCGGCGGCGACTCGTCACACCGAATGATTCGGCGCAGTTTGCCGACACGAAAGAGATTATCATCGACGAATGTTGAAAGCGGTCCTCCGCACCGTGATCGCGTGGTTCCGCAGTGAGCCGCCCGCCGATCCACACGCCCACGTCCGCGAACCGCTGCGCCGCGGACCTGCCGGTCGCGGATCTGCGGTCGCCGTGGACGAACCGCCGCCGCCGACGCGGATTCAAGCGATCAGTCGGCACTGACCTCCTTGGGGCAACCACGAGATGCGCCGATCCCCCGACCGAGCGCATCGGGCTGGTTGCATTTCGAACAGAGTCCCGTCGACGCTTCAACCAGCATGGTGAGACCGCGTTGACCGGGTACACCTTGTTGGGCGCATTTTCGCGCACCATTTTGATCGCGGCGAGTGGCGCGGTGGTGTCGTACTTCCTTCCGTCGTTTGCCTTTTACGGAGTTGTGCCATTGGCCGTGACGTTGGCTGTCGTGTTGAGTGTGGTCGCCGACGCGTCGCGACCTTGCCTTCGGTCTCTGGGTTGTTTCCTGGATTGCGGTGTGGTTGGCGCTGTTCGAACACACGTCACGGGTCGTGGTCCCGATGACGTGGCAAAACCAAACGCCGGTCATCTTGGCGCCGCTTTAAGATTCCGGCCTTCGACTATCGTTCTCATCGACGACGCTGCGTGAGTCGCTGGCGCGTCTCGGTTCGCTGCAGGCGGTCACATTCGAGCTCTTTCGCGATGTCGGTTGTGTCCGTGGCTACCGTGTTGTTCAGATCGGTTCGCGCACTGAAGGGTTCGGGGACCAGAAGACCATTCTGTCCTCCGATCCGCGCTACCCGTGGAGGGAACCATTCTGGTGTCGGTTTCGACGGTTCTGCGCGGCAGATCGTGAAGATCGCGTGGCGCGAGGTGTTCAAGTTTCTCTCCGGCGCAGCCCTGGCTGCGTCGCTTGCGAACTTCTACTTATGGCTCTCCGGCATCTCCGTGCCGTTCCTCGGTTACACGATCACGCCGCCTCTGCTCGGCGCGCGAGCGGCGCTGCAGTTCGTGCTCTTCATCGTGTTCCTGTACTTCGGCTGGCTCCACCGGCCATAGCCGTGTAGACTGCTCCTCGCGTCCGAGCGGACCGGACCCGTCGCGGCTACCGCAATGGCACGGTCGTTGGCCCACTCGACTCGTCGACGCACGCGTTCTGCGGCATCCAGGGGCGGATGAGGCCGTCGATCTAACCGCCCTTCACGTTGATGACACCGTTGGCGATGTTGACGTCGTGCTCGACACAGTCGGAGGAGACGCTGGAGCGATGCTGGTCCGTTCTGCACCGTGGCGGCATTCTTGTCACCACTGGCGGCTGCGTGTCGGGAGACCGTCCCTCAACGATCGCCCTGACGAGTCGGCGGTTTTCAGGATCCCGACGGCGACATTTCATTCCGCACCGAATCGGCGGCGACCGCGCATTGACCCTGACCATTCATGGACGGCCGCATGGTAAAGTGCACGCGGTGGCTCAACGAGTCCGCATCGAAAACGCCTTACGAAATCCTTTTCGAATCGCCGTCGGCGCTGTGATCAGCAACGCCCCGGCGACGGGCTCGTCTGTAAACGCCTCGACCGCGACGGCGCCCGCCAGCTGCCACACGGTGTACTCGGACCGAGCGAGGTAGTGGAGTGTTCACTCGCACCCTCGGAACTGTTCAGACAGGCGAGCGCGCGTCAAAGCCATGAGAACCACGCGGACCGACCCCGCCAGGCGTGACGCGTCCAGACCGAAAATCCTCTTCGTCTACCCGCGGTTTCCGCCCTCGTTCTGGAGCTTCGGGTTCATCAAGCACATCGCCGGATTCGAGGCGATCCAGCCGCCGCTCGGCCTCGCCATCCTCGCGGCGCTGACGCCGCCGGAGTTCGAGGTCGCGATCGTCGACGAAAACGTCGAAGCAATCGACTTCGATGCCGACTGCTCTCTGGTGGCGCTGTCGGCGATGACGATCCAGGAAAGTCGTCTCTTTGAGATTGCCGACGCGTTCCGGCGACGCGGTCGCCTCGTGTGCATGGGCGGCCCGATCTGCAATGTGCTTCCCGAGCGCTGCCGGCCGCACTGCGACGTGCTCTTCGAAGGCGAAGGCGAATATACGTGGCCAGAGTTCCTGCGCGAGTGGCAGGGCGGCGTGCACCGCGATCGCTACGTGCAGATCGATACGATCGACATGCGCGACAGCCCCGCGCCTCGCATCGATCTGCTCAAGCTGGATCGCTACCGCCTCGGCTGCGTGCAGACCACGCGCGGATGTCCCTTCAAGTGCGAGTTCTGCGACATCATCGTCACCTACGGGCGCAAAGTCCGCGCGAAGCCGGTCGAAGCCGTGGTCGCCGAACTGTCCGCGTGGGCGGAGCGGGGCGTCTATTTCGTGATGATTGCCGACGACAACCTCGTCGGCGACCGCGCATACTGCCGGCGTATGCTGCGCGCTGTCGGCGACTGGAACCGCGCGCGGCGAGTACCGATCTGCCTGTATGCGGAGATGTCGGTCGATGTCGTGCGCGATCGCGAACTGCTGGAGCTGTGTCGCCACGCCAACATCACCGAGATCTTTCTCGGCATCGAGACGCCGAGGAAGGCCGGGCTGCGCGAAACACAGAAGATGCAGAACGTCGCGACGGATCTCGTCAAGAGCGTCAAGACGATTCAGAGCTACGGCATGGTGACGGTGGCGGGGATGATTATTGGCTTCGACACCGACGATGCGCAGATCTTCGACGATCAGTACCACTTCGTCCAGGAGGCCGGACTGCCGGTCGTCATGCTCGGCTTGCTTCAGGCCATCCCGCGCACGCCGTTGTACGAGCGGCTCGAGAAGGCCGGCCGGCTGCGCGCGCCGACGCAGGGCAACAATACCTTGTCATTCACGAACATCGATCCGGTGTGCATGAGCTATGGCGAGCTGGTGAACGGGTATCGCGCGCTGTTCACGAAGATGTACGAGCTGGATGCGATCGGCGATCGATGGCTGGCGAACGTCGACGAGTGGCGAACGGCG
>JBPYEE010000038.1:0-12533 GCA_051985095.1 Vicinamibacterales bacterium
TTGAGCGCGATGGCCTTGACGACGTCGGGGACCGTGCCCATCGAGAGCGCCGACGCGGCGTTCTCCCTCGCGGCGACCTGGGCCGCGTTGGGGTTGCTCGCGAAATTGAGGAAGTAGGTTTCGATGCCGCGCGCGGCGCCGGTCGGGCTGGCGTTGGCGTGGATCGACAGGAACAGATCGGCTGCGTCGCGGTTCGCGATCGCCGGCCGCTCCTGCAGCGGGATGAATTCGTCCCCGCGGCGCGTCAGAATCACGTCCATCCCGGCGCCGCGCAGCAGCTTCTCGAGCCGCAGCGCGACATCGAGCACGAGCTCGGCCTCCGTGATGCCCTTGCCCTTCGCGCCGGGATCATGGCCGCCATGACCCGGATCGATGACGATTCGCGAGATGCCGACCCCGAGCTGACGCGCGATTGACACCCCGCCGTGATCCTCGAGCTTCGGCGCCGGGAGGTCATTGATCGCGCGCGGATCGGCGGTCGGCGCGGCTGCCAGCGCCTCGGCAATCGCGGCGGACGCCCGCGGCGTGTGCACCGGCAGGGCGCGGACCCACTGAGGTGCTACGGTGCGGGCGGCCAGCGCCAGCGCACCGAAATCACCGCGCACGCACTCGATCACCAGCCGGTACGGGGAAACCAGTGGGTACACGCTGTAACTGCCGACGCCGTTCGCGTCGAGCACGACCCGTGTCGTGTTGTTCGGATGCCGTCCGATGCGGACCTGTCGCACCACATCATCGTCGGCAGTGAATCGGATCGTCTGGTCGACGAGCCGAGGCGCCGCCCGGGTGCCCGACAGATCGACAAAGACGCGTTCGGGGTTTGTGATGTGCTCGTCGTGGAACGTGGTTTCGCCGTCGAGCTCGATCGTGATTTGGACGCTGCCTGGCAGGACCGACCGGCGGATGTCCCGGATCGTGGCGATGTGGGGCGCAGCGGGTGGTCGCGCGGCGCCGTCCTCGCCAACGCGCGCGAGTTCGTCGGGCACCTGTTTGACGAGCTTGCTCGTCGGATAGGCCGCGACGAGCCGTTTGAGGAGCCTGACCGCCGCGTCTTTGTCCTGCGGCTGTCCAAATTTCGCGTAGGCATCGATCGACAGCCGCCCGGCGTTCCACAAGGCGTTGTCGCTGTACCCGCTCGCCGGATAGCGCCGGACAATCGCCTCATAGGCGGCGACGACCGCACGGATATCGAGAAGGATGGTGGCGAGCGCGTCCGGTGCCGCGAGCGCCGGCCGAATCGCCTGCTCGCGGGCGAGCGCCTCGCCGTACATCGTCCGCGCCGGGGCTGCCGCTGCCGCCATGATTGCCGCCGCCGCCAGAAACATGAGTGGTTTCATACTTCACCGCAACTGAGCATCCACTTCGTCGAAATAGTGTTTGTCGACGAGTACTTCCCGGGGCTTTCCGCCGGTCGCCGGCGACACGAGCCCTTCCATTTCCATCATGTCCACCAGCCGTGCGGCGCGGCTGAATCCGATCCGCAACCGCCGCTGCAGATATGAAATCGACGCCTGGCCGCTCGCGACGACGATCCGGGCCGCTTCGTCGTACAGATCGTCCTTCTCGAACTCCACGGCCCCCTCCGCCGACGCCTTGTCGTCCTGCGTAATCGTCTCGTCGTAGGTGGGTTTGCCCTGCTTGCGCAGGAAGCTCGCGAGCCGCGCGCTCTCCTGTTCGGAAATGTAGGGTCCGTGCAGCCGGGTGAAACGGGAGGAGGCCGGCGGCAGGAACAACATGTCGCCCCTGCCGAGCAGCTGTTCGGCGCCGTTGCCGTCGAGAATCGTCCTCGAGTCGATTTTCGACGCGACGCGGAACGCAATGCGCGACGGCAGGTTCGCTTTGATGAGGCCGGTGATCACGTCGACCGACGGCCGCTGTGTCGCCAGGATCAGATGGATGCCGACGGCGCGCGCCATCTGCGCCAGGCGCGCGATCGATTCTTCGACTTCGTTGCCCGCGACCATCATCAAGTCCGCCAGCTCATCGATCACCACCACGATGAAGGGGAGCGGCTTGAGCTCCGAACCGGCCGCGGCCTCGCGCGGCTCGGCGAGGGCGTGCTGCACGTTGCGGTTGTACTGTTCGATGTTGCGGACGCCTTCCGCCGCGAGCAGCTTGTAGCGCTCTTCCATCTCGCGGACGGCCCAACGAAGGGCGTTGGCGGCTTGCTTCGGATCGACGACGACCGGCGTCAGCAGGTGGGGAATGTCCTCGTACACGCCAAGCTCGAGCCGCTTGGGATCGACCATGATCATCCGCACGTCATCGGGCGTCGCGCGGTAGAGAATGCTCGTCAGCATGCCGTTGATCCCGACCGACTTGCCGGCACCGGTCGATCCCGCAATGAGCAGGTGCGGCATCATGGAGAGGTCGGTGACGTAGGGTTCGCCGTGGATCGTCTTGCCCAGGGCGAGCGAGAGCTTCGAGGGCGATCGCCGGTACACGTCCGACTCGAGCAGCTCGCGAAGCGAAATCTGCTCGCGGTCCTGGTTCGGAATCTGGATGCCGACGGTCGATTTGCCCGGAATGCGATCTATCAGCACCGACTCGGCCTGCATCGCGAGGCAGAGGTCGTCTTCGAGGTTCGTGATCTTCGCGTATTTGACGCCGGCGTTCGGCTTGAACTCGAATGTCGTGACGACGGGGCCGGGATGGATCTGGACGACCGATCCCTCGACGCTGAATTCGCGGCATTTTTCCTCGAGCAGCCGCGCCCGCTCCATCAGCTCGCGTTCGTCGATCTTGCGCTCGGTCTTCGGCGCGTCGAGCAGCGTCACCGGTGGCAGGACGTAGTCGCCCTTGCGACGCTCGGCCGGGGCCTTCGTGGTCGGCTCGGGATCGGCGAGCGGCAGCGGCGGCGTCGGCAGCGTGACTCTGGGCGGCTTCGGAAGGGCGAACGACTTGCCCACGGCGGGCGGCAGCGCCTCGTCCTCCGCGTCATCGGCGCGCAGCACCGTGCGCGGCCCCTTCGCAGCTTCCTCGCTCCGGCCGGACCTGGCTGGCCGGGCGACGGGCGCGGGTTTGACCTCCGGTGCCGGTTCCCCCTTCTTTGTATGCTTGGCGATCACCTCGCGCCGCTGTTTTTCACGGCGCCGTTCCTCGCGCCATTCGTGCAACCGATCGATGCCACGGACGGCACCCGTCTTGGCCGCCGCGAAGAGGGCGCCAAAGAAGCGGCCGAAGGAGAACTGGGTCGACATGATGATCGCCAGGAAGATGAGCGTCAGCAGGACGATCATCGAACCGGTGCGATTCAGGTAGTCGGCCAGCGCCTTCGCAAACAGGTCCCCGGCGTAGCCGCCGGCCCGGAATGGCTTGCCGGAGACTTCGAGCGTGCCCAACACCAGGCTGAGAAACGCGCTGACGCAGCCGAGCAGCAGGCCGGCGCCGGTCGCCTTGGTGGCTGCCGCGTCGAGCGCGCGGCACCAGAAGTAGTTCCATCCGGTGACGACCAGCACCGCCGGAATCAGGTACGACGCGTAGCCGAAGAGTTGAAATGACAGCTCGGCGAGAAACGCGCCGACGCGCCCGGCAAAATTGGCGGGCGCGCCGTGCGCCGCAGTGCTGAAGAACCACACCGGGTCGGTCGGCTCGTAGCTGCCGAGCGACACAATCCAGATCAGGGCCGCCGCGAAGAGCGCGACGCCGACGAATTCGCTGACGCGGCGCGAAACCTTCGATCCAGCCAACGATCAAATCTCCATGATGACGGGCAGGACGAAGGGCCGCCGGCCCGAGCGTTTGCGGAAGAAGCGCCGGAGTTCGACGCGCAGTTTCTCCTTGATGAGTCCCTGGTCCGTCCGTTCCTCAACGCTCGCCTGTTCGACGACATCGCTGAGGACCCGTGCCCCATCGGCGAGAAGCGTGTCGCTGTCCTCCATGACGAAGCCGCGCGCGATGATGTCCGGAATCCCTTCGAGGGTGCCCGTCTGCTTGTTGATGGCCACAACCGGCACGACGAGGCCCTCCTCGGCCAGATGACGGCGATCCCGCAGCACCTCGTCGCCGACTTCACCGGTCCGCGTATCGTCGATGAGCACGCGGCCGACCGGCGCCTTACCGGCCACTCGCGCCCCCTGGGCATCGAAGTGGAGGACGTCGCCATTCTCGGCGAGCAGAATCTCCGGTTTCGGATCGCGGCCTGCAAAGACGCGGCGCGCCACCCGGGCGTGTTGCGAGAGCTGGCGGTACTCGCCGTGCACCGGCACCAGATATCGCGGCCGGACGAGCGACAACATCAGCTTCAGCTCTTCCTCGCTGCCGTGGCCGGACACGTGAACGTGCTTGATCCCTTCGTGGATGACGTCGGCGCCGCGGCGGGCCAGGTGATTGACGACGCGCCCGATCGCCTTCTCGTTGCCGGGAATCGCGCGGGCGGAAATAACGACCGTGTCATCTTCGGTGACTTTGACGAACCGGTGATCGTCGATCGCGATGCGCGAGAGCGCCGCCTGCGGCTCACCCTGCGAGCCCGTCGTCAGGCAAAGGACGTCCTGCGACGGATAGCCGGCGACGTCCGCATCGCGGATCTGGACGCCGCTCGGAATGCGGAGGTACCCCAGTCTTTGCGCGATCTGGGAGTTCTCGATCATGCCGCGGCCGACAAACGCGACCTTGCGATCGAACTGCACGGCGAGATCCACGAGGATCTGCATCCGGTAGATGCTCGAAGCAAACGCGGCGACGATCAGCTTGCCGGTCGCACTGGTGAAGATCTCTTCGAAGGCTTCGACGACCTCACGCTCCGATCCGGTGAAGCCGCGGCGGTCGATGTTCGTGCTGTCGGCGAAGAGCGCGAGCACCCCTTCCGATCCCAGTTCGGCGAAGCGGTGGACATCGAAGTGTTCGCCGTCGATCGGCGTCTGATCGATCTTGAAATCGCCGGTGTGCACGACGGTGCCGGCGGGCGTCCTGATCGCCAGCGCCACACAATCCGGCATGCTGTGCGTCACGCGGATGAATTCGACCTCGAAGGCGCCGATCCTGACACGGCCATGCGGCTTGACCGGCACGAGCGGAACGCCGTCCAGGCCATGTTCCTCGAGCTTGGGCTCGACGAGGGCGAGCGTCAATGGCGTGCCGTAGATCGGGCCTTTGACGTGCGGCATCGCGTGCGGCACCCCGCCGATGTGGTCCTCGTGGCCGTGCGTCAGAATGAGCGCCGCCGCACCCTGCCGCTGCTGCAGGTACGTCAGATCGGGAATGATCCGATCCACGCCGAGCAGCTCGGGATCCGGAAACATGACGCCGGCGTCGACGACAATCGTCGTCTCGCCCCAGGAAAGCGCGAGCATGTTCATGCCGAACTCACCGAGGCCGCCAAGCGGAACAACTTCGAGCATCGATTGAGAACCCGTGACCGTCGCGCGGACATACTCCGGGCGGGGTAGTGACCGTGCGAGGTGGGCCGCCGTAGCGGCACCGTCAGGCTGCCGGGTGCGCCTGAGACGTCGAGGCGGGATGACCGAGCCGTAAGTCTAACACGGCTCAGGTGTTATTGCGCACTGCCTCGGCGAGACGGACGAACTCGGCGATCGACAGCGTCTCGGCTCGACGTCGGCCGTCGAGGCCCGCCCCTTCGAGCAGGAGCCGGACCGGAATGCGACCGCGACCCCACACATGCGGGTCTGCGTTGGCCAGTGTTTTCCGCCGGCGGGCGAAAACCGCCTGGACGAAACGGGCGAATTGAGGTTCGTCGGCGACGGGTGGATCCGGCGGATGAAAGCGGAGACGCACGAGCGCCGATCGCACCTTCGGCGGCGGACGAAACGCGCCTGGCGGCAGCGTGAGCAGCCGCTCCACACTCGCCCGGTGCCGGATGAGCACCGTGAGCGCCCCGTAATCCTTTGTTCCGGGTTCGGCCGCGAGGCGGTCGGCGACTTCGAGCTGCAGCATCAGCGTCGCGTCGACCAGCGGGACGCCCCGTCGCGACCAGTCGAGCAGCGCAATCATGATTGGCGAGGCGACGTTGTAGGGGAGATTGCCGGCGACGCGCAGCGCCCCGGGGGCGGCTGGCCGTGCAGGGGTCTCCGGCGCCGCGTTCAGGAAGTCGCCCTCCACGATGGTGACCTTTGGAATCGCGGCCGAGCGCAGTTCGCCAGCCAGGTCGCGGTCGATCTCGTACGCCGCGACGTGGCTGACGCGGGCCGCAAGCGGGCGCGTCAGGGCGCCGTGGCCCGGGCCAATCTCGATGAATGTGTCGTCAGGCTGCGGATCCAATGCCCGGATCACTTTGTCGACCCACACCGCCTCGAGAAAGTGCTGGCCGAACCGCTTCCGCGCGCGGTGGGTCTTCGACGCCGGGTCGCCACTAGGCACCGCGGTCGTGCCCTCGCCAGTAGTGCTCTTCGATGTCCTCGATTTCGGCTTCACTGAGCCCGAAGTAGTGGCCGATCTCGTGGATCAGCGTCTCGGCGATGGCGACGACGAGATCCGCGTCGTCTTCGGAGGCGCGCTCGTGCGGACCCTGAAAAATCAGGATGCGGTCGGGAAGCGCGTTGCCGTAGCCCCAATGCCGTTCGGTCAGCGGCGTGCCCTGATACAAGCCGAGCAGCGTGCCGGGCGGTTTGATGTCCATCAAACGGAGCAGCTCGCGCGAGGGTTCGTCCTCCACGACGATCGCCAGATTCTGCATCGCGTCGCGGAACCGGCGCGGAATCGACTGCAGGGCGTCAGCGACGTGCCGCTCGAAGTGTTTTCGGTCCACGGCGTGTTTTCGGCGCCTTGCCGTCGCGCGCCGGCGCCATCACCAGGCGGAAGTAGTCGCAGTCATCGGCGACCACGCACTGGGCGCAGAGCGGCTTCGGCTTGCAGATCCGCCGGCCGTGCAGGATCAGCGTATCGGAAACGCGCGTCCACTGCTCCTTCGGCACTTCGGCGCAGAGTTGCTGTTCGACGACGACCGGATCGTCGCCCTCGGCGATGCCGAGGCGATTGGACACGCGCAGGACGTGTCGATCAACGGGCAGCCCGGGGACACCCAGAGCGTGACCCAGGACCACATTGGCCGTCTTGCGGCCGACGCCGGGGAGGGCGACGAGCGCCTCCATGTCCGCGGGCACGTCGCCGCCGTGGTCCGCGACGAGCTTCCGCGCCGCGGCGAGAATGGCCTTCGCCTTCGCGCGGTAAAAGCCGGTCGAGCGGATCAGGCGCTCGAGCGCCGACGGTGTCGCCCGGGCCATCGCGCGTGCGTCCGGGTAGCGCTTGAACAACGCCGGCGTCACCAGATTCACGCGAGCGTCGGTCGATTGCGCCGACAGGATCGTCGCAATCAGGAGCTCGAACGGCGTCGTGTAGCGCAGTTCGGTGTCGGCAGCCGGATGCTGGGTCTCCAGCTTCTCCAGGATGGCACGCGCCTCGCGGGGAGTTTTCATCGTGCGGCGCCCGTCGTCAGGTGCGCTTCAGTGAACGGGTCCGGCGCCTTTGTTCCAGCCGACGTTCGAGTACGAGTCAGAGAACACGCGCCAGTGCTCCTGCAGCGCGGCAATCAGATTGGGGACGAACTGCACCGGGACCACGATCTTCGTGCGGACTGGCGCGCGCACGACGTGATCCGACTCGGCTTCTTTGATCTCTTTTTCGGAGAGCGGCATCACCTCGCAAAAGGTGAGCGTGAAGTCGAACGGCGTGTGCGCGATCGAGCAGAAATTCGAATAGGTACGCGGACTCGGTGCCGAATCATCTGGAATGATCGTGAAATTGATCTGCTTGGGCTGCTCTTGGTCTGCCACGGTTGTCGCTCCAGTCGTCAGTCGTGGATCGCTTTGCGGTGAATGCGCCAGTCGCGACCCGATTGTCGGCGGATTCCTCGGAGGCCGTCAATGGCGATGCAGCCGTCCCGGCCGTGGAGCGACGGATGAGCGACGCCGCCGTTCAGTATTTCCGCATCACGCCGACCACGACGCCCTGCACCTGCACCTGGTCGGGCTCGGCGAAGATCGGCTGCATGGCGGCGTTGGCTGGCTGCAGGCGGATCTTGCCGCCCGGGTCGCGATAGAACTTCTTCAGCGTCACGTCAGAACCGCGCAGCAACGCGATCACCATCTCGCCGTTGTCGGCGGTCTTCCGGTCCTCCACGACGACAAAGTCGCCGTCGCGGATCTGTTCGTCGATCATCGAATCGCCGCGCACACGCAGGACGTATGTCTCCCGCTTGCCGGCGAAATCCTCCGGCACCGCGATCGTTTCCGTCGACGCGATCGCCTCGATCGGCGACCCGGCCGCGACGTACCCCATGAGCGGCAGCTCCACGACGCGCGCGCCGTTGCGCGCGGGCACCATCTCGACGGAGCGGCTGCGGTTCCACGCGCGCTTGATGAAGCCCTTCTCCTGCAGATTCGTCAGGTGCTTGTGCACCGTCGCGAGCGAAGAGAGGCCGAAACGCCGGCCGATCTCTTCGAGGCTCGGTGCGTAACCGTGCTGGCTGATGAATTCGTTGAGGTAGTCCAGGATTTCCCGCTGGCGTTTCGTGAGCGGAAGCATTGGCCCCCCTTTTCTGGAGGTGATCATACGCAAAGAGAAAGCGAAGGTCAATACGGCTCAGTTTGCTCGTCTGTTACGATTTCGACGGGGATGCGGATTCCGTTTCGGATACCGGACGCCGGCTCGAAGCCCTTCGACGTCGTCGGCTTCGGAGGCAACAGCATCGATTTTCTGACGGTCGTCGCCGAACATCCGGCCCCAAACAGCAAGCAGCGCCTGCAGCGCTTCGCGCGGTTGCCCGGCGGGGAAATCGCGACCGCCGTGGCCACCTGCGCACGACTGGGGTGGCGCGCCCGGTATGTCGGACGCTTTGGCGACGATGATCTGGGTGCGCAGGCGCGCACGAGCCTCACGGGTGCGGGCGTCGACGTCTCCGCCGCGCGGACCATTGTCGGCGCGACCAATCGTTTCGCTGTCATCCTGGTTGATGCGCGATCCGGTGACCGCACCGTTCTGTGGGATCGCCATCCCGCGCTGACGATGACGGTCGCTGATGTCGACGCAGAGACGATGACGTCGGGTCGTTTGTTGATCGTCGACGGATCCGACACGGCAGCGTCGGCCCAGGGCGCGAAGTACGCCCGCGAGGCGGGGATTCCGACGCTCATCGACGTCGAGAAAGTGCGTCCCGGTATCGGCGACCTGCTGCAGCACATCGACGTCATCATCGCCGCGGAATCGTTTCCCACCGCCCTCACCGGCCACGACGATCTCGGCCGTGCGCTCCGCACCATCGGCCGCGAATTTGACGCCGCCGTCGTGACGGCAACGCTCGGCGTCAACGGCTCATTGAGCTGGTCCGGCGGGCGCGAGATCCGGACGCCACCCTTCGCGGTCGATTGCGTCGACACGACCGGCGCCGGCGACGTGTTTCGGGGCGGGTTCGCTGCCGGCTGCCTGCGCTTCGGGACCGACGGCGACCTGGAGGCGGTGCTCGCGTATGCGAACGCCGCGGCCGCCCTGAATTGCCGGGCCCTCGGCGCCCAGAGCGCGCTGCCCACCGCGGCGGAGATCGACCGCCTTTTACTTTCGACACCCAACCGGGTCTAAGGTTTTGAGGGCCAATGGCATCATCTCTGGCGTGGTCGCTCTCCGCACCCTGGGCGGCGCTGTCGATGACGCAGATTGAGACACAGCTGCCGGCCACGCTCGACGAAGCCGCGCTCATCGAGGCGTGCGTGGCGGGCGAACCCGGCACGTTTGATGTGATCGTGGAGCGCCACCGTCGATCGATTTATCAGCTCTGTTACCGCTTCGTCGGCAACCACGAGGACGCGAGCGATTTGTCTCAGGATGTCTTCCTGCGCGCGTTTCGCGGCATCAAGAACTTTCGCGGCCACTCATCGATCGCCACCTGGCTCTATCGGATCGGCGTCAACGTCTGCCTGAACCGCGTGAGTGCGAAGGCGCCCCTCGATCAGGCGAACGACTCGATCGATGACTGTCAGGTCGCCGATCTGCGCAGCGACTCGCCGGCGGATCGAATCCTGCGGCAGGAGCGCGATGCTCGCGTGCGGGCGGCGATCGCGCGGCTTCCGGCGAAGCAACGGGCGGCGCTGATCCTGCGGACCTATCACGAGATGTCGCATCAGGAAATCGCAGAGGTGCTCGGCAGTTCCGTCGGCGCCGTCAAAGCGAATTTTTTTCATGCGCTGGGACACCTGAAGAAGTTGCTCCGCGACGAGATTTGATCATGCATCTGACTCCTGACGAGCTCATCGAAGTCGCTGAAGGAACACGACGTGACTCGTCGCTCCCGCACCTGGCGTCCTGCGAGCTGTGCCGCCGTCAGGTCGCGGACCTGCGAGCGGTGCTGTCGGCCGTCGCCGCCGTCGACGTGCCGGAGCCGTCGCCGCTCTTCTGGGATCACTTCTCGGTGCGCGTTCGAGACGCAATTGCCGCGGGGCAGGCGGGCAGCGTCTGGCGTTGGGCCTGGATGCGCTTCCGCACGCCCCTCGCCTTCGCGGCGATGCCGGCAGTTCTGGCGCTGGCGGTGCTGACCGCGCGTCTGATGCTGCCGCACGCGGCGCCGGCGACCTCCGCCGTCGCGCAGGGGCCGCTGCAACCCGCGGCGAGCGGTCTCGGCGAGACGCTTACGGTCGAGGACCCGTCGTTCGCGCTCGTGGCTGACTTGGCCGGCCCGATCGACCTCGACACCGCCAAGGAAGCTGGCCTCGCGAGCCAGGGGAGCGCCGAGCACGCGCTGACGCATTTGTCGCCGGGCGAACTGAAGGAATTGCGGCGGCTGCTCAAAGAACAGCTGGCGAACGCAACCAACTGACGGATAATCATTGGATGGAAGACGACGCATGAGATCGTCGACCGCCTGGACGCGTGCGAGTTGTGCGGCCGCGGTCGTGTGTGTCGTCAGCCTGCTCGGGCCCGGAAGGCGCGCGGCGGCGCAGGGTCGCCCGGGCAACCCGGACGGGCTCCCGGAGGCAAGCGTGAGTCCCGCCGAGATTCAGCGCATGTTCGACTCCTACGCGCTGATGCAGGCCGAGGAACAGCTGAAGATCAGCGACGAGCAGTTTCCGCAATTCCTGGGGCGGTTCAAAGCGCTCCAGGACGTTCGCCGCAAGGGGCTGCAGGAGCACGCGCGTCTGGTCCAGGAGCTGCGCGTGCTCGTCAATCAGCCGCAGCCCGATGAATCGCAGATGAAAGATCGCATCAAAGCGCTGCAGGAGGTCGACGCGCGCAGTGCCGCCGAGGTGAAGAAAGCCGAGGAGGCGGTGGACCAGGTGCTCGATGTCCGCCAGCAGGCGAAATTTCGCGTGTTCGAGGAAAACATGGAGCGGCGGAAGCTCGAGCTCGTCACCCGCGCGCGCCAGGCCAACCGTAAACTGCAACAACAGTAGTCTGTGGAATCGCTGGGGGCGCCGCGGGGCTTGCGCTGGATGACGGCCGCGATTGCCGTCGTCGCGCTCGTCGTGTCCGCCGCAGGCGCCGACGCACCGCCGACGAGACGCGATTCGGAAGCGCTCAAACAGAAGGTCGCGATCATCAACGCGGAGGCGGAACGTCCGACTCGCGGCGGCCGCCGCACCACGGTCACCGAGAACGAAGTGAACGCCTACCTCGCGTACGACGCGGGCTCGCAGATTCCTGCGGGGGTCGTCGAACCCGCGATCGCCATTCTCGGCGCGGGCCGGTTGTCGGGCCGCGCGGTCGTGGATCTCGACGCGGTCCGGAAAGCCAAGAATGCGACGAGCTTCTGGGATCCGATGAGTTACCTCAGCGGACGGCTTCCGGTGACCGCGACCGGCACGCTGAGAACAGGCAACGGCAGCGGCCAGTTCCTGCTCGAGACCGCGGCCATCGCCGGTGTGCCGATCCCGAAGCTGGTCCTGCAGGAGATCGTCAGCTACTACTCGCGCACGGCCGCCACCCCGGCGGGGATCAGCCTCGACGATCGCTTTGCACTGCCGTCGGCCATCCGCGAGATCCAGGTCGAACGAGGCCAAGCCATAATCGTTCAATGACCGCGGCCGACGTGCTCGCGACACCCTTGCAGTATCTCAAGGGCGTCGGGCCTCGCCGCGCTGCCGATCTCGAACGCGCCGGCCTCCACACGATCGAAGATCTGCTGTACCGGTTTCCGATCCGCTATGAGGATCGCAGCCGCCTGCAGCCCATCGCCACGCTGACGCCAGGCCGTGCGGCCGCGATCAGCGGGCGCATCGTCGCGTGCGGCCTCCGATCGACCCGCCGTCCCGGATTCAAGATCTACGAAGCCGCCGTCGACGACGGCACGAGGTCGATTCGCGCCGTCTGGCTGAATCAACCGTTTCTCAAGGACGTGTTCGTCCGTGGGCAACACGTCGTGCTCTATGGCCCGGTCGAGATGTACGGCGGCGGCGGCCTGCAGCTCCTCAATCCACAGTACGAGATCCTCGACGACGAGGATGCGGAAACGATTCACACCGGCCGCATCGTGCCGATCTACGAGAAGACGGGGACCGTCACGCCGAAGATGCAGCGCCGGCTGGTTTTCGAGGCGCTCCAGAAGCTGCCGCCCGACGTACCCGACGAGTTGCCCGAGGAGATCCGTGTGC
>JBPYEE010000039.1:0-2189 GCA_051985095.1 Vicinamibacterales bacterium
TGTCGAACGCGTGTTTGCCTGTCAACATCTCGAACAACACGCATCCAAACGCCCAGATATCCGTCCGCTTGTCGACCGGCCTTCCGCGCGCTTGTTCCGGGCTCATGTACGCGGCCGTCCCAAGAATGGTTCCGGCAAACGTACCTTGCACGCTGAGTGTTGGCGACAGCGATAATGGCGCGACTCTATCGGGTGCGGCTGGCGCTTCGAGCATCTTCGCGAGGCCGAAATCGAGCACCTTCACTGTCCCGTCGTCGGTCACCTTAACGTTTGCGGGCTTCAGATCACGGTGGATGATGCCCCTCTCATGGGCGGCCTCTAGCGCTTCGGCGATCTGCTTCGCGATTGGCAATGCCTCGTCGAGCGGAATTGGACCTTTGGCGATGCGGTCGGCGAGCGTCGGTCCTTCGACCAGTTCCATGACGAGTGCAGGCGTGCCGGACGAATCGTCGACGCCGTGGATCTGGGCGATGTTCGGATGGTTTAAAGACGCGAGAACCTGTGCCTCGCGCTCTAAGCGGGCGAGTCGGTCGTGGTCGGCAGCGACATCCGCCGGCAGCACCTTGATGGCGACGTCGCGGTTTAAGCGGCCATCGCGGGCTCGATACACCTCTCCCATGCCGCCGCTGCCAATAAGCGCGACGATTTCGTAGGCGCCGAGCCGTGTGCCGGGAGCGAAGGCCAAGCTGAGCTGTTGTGGGAGCGCAGGATACGCCAATCGACGTCAGAATGCGAACGGATTGTGGCGAAGGAATCGAGCGGAAAGCGTCGAATCAGCCCGTTTCCAGACTGAGGTCTACGCTGCTGCTCCGGGAGCTTCCATGCGCTGGAGCCCGTCGGGTGCAGAAACTCGATCCACGGCGCTATGCGGCCTCGCGGTAATAGAACCTGAGCAGGCCGCCGAGCCGCTCACGACATTCGATCGGACCTGTTCCGATCACCGTTGTCTTGGGCGCGAGCAGTTTGTTGCCCAGACCCTGATGAGGACGTTCTTCATGATAATGATCGATGAACGCGCGGACCGCCGCTCGGAGGTGCGGTTCGCCGAGGAGCACCATTCGATCCAAACACTCTGATTTGGCAGACCCGACAAACCTTTCGGCGAACGCGTTCAAATTGGGACTCCACGCTGGGAGCACCAGTGGCTTCACGTCACTGTCGCGCAGCAGCCGCCGAAACGCGGCGGTGTACAGCGGGTCGCGATCGAGGATGATGTTGTGGTTCGTGAAAAATCCGTACTGCTTGGAACGATTGATGTTGCCGGCCTTCGCGGATACGCTTCCGCGCGATGTTGGCCGTCCTCAGTTCGCTTCTCCGAACCGCACAAGTGTCGTTCCGTTCTCGTGCCGCACTCCAGCTCGAGATTCTGGCCTTGCGACACCAGCTCGACGTCCTCAACCGATCCCGCCGCCGGCGAGTCCACCTGACTCAAGCCGACCGACTGTTGTGGGTTTGGCTGTCGAAGGTCTGGAGGCAGTGGCGATCAGCAGTCGTCATCGTCAAGCCGGAGACCGTCATCGCCTGGCATCGTCGCGCGTTCCGGCTTTTGTGGACCTGGAAGAGTCGGCACCGGCTCGGTCGCCCGTGTGTCTCCGCGGACCTTCGCGCCCTGATCCGAACGATGTCGCAGGCCAATCCGATCTGGGGCGCGCCGCGCATTCATGGCGAGCTGCTGAAGCTCGGCTTCGACGTCAGTGAGGCCAGCGTCGCGAAATACCTCGCTCGTCCTCGGCGTCCACCCTCTCAATCCTGGCGCACGTTCTTGACCAATCACGTGCACCAGATCATGGCGGCGGACTTCTTCGTCGTGCCGACGGCGACTGGTCGTCTGTTGTTTGTTCTCGTCCTGCTTGCCCACCATCGCCGGCGCGTGGTCCACGTCGCTATGACGGCGCATCCAACAGCGGTGTGGACAGCCCAACAACTCCGCGAAGCCTTCCCATGGGACCAGGCGCCGCGCTACTTGAACTGCGATCGCGATCTCGCGTTTGCGGCTGTCGGCGCGACCGCACGCGCGATGGACGTGAACGACGTGCTGACGGCTCCGCGGTCGCCGTGGCAAAACGGCGTCATCGAACGCTTTATCGGATCAGTGCGACGAGAGTGCCTCGATCACGTGATCATCTTGAACGCCGCAGGCTTACAACGCATCTTGAAACGGTACGTGGAGTATTACGAACGATCGCGGA
>JBPYEE010000040.1:0-22536 GCA_051985095.1 Vicinamibacterales bacterium
TCTCCGCAGCGATCTTCATGTCGGTTTTCGCGGCCGCCGATTTCAGCTGCTCGGTTTCCCGCATCGACAGCGGTTCGGCGCCATCCATGAACCCCTTGATGAGGGGCGTGTTGCCGTCGGCCGACACGAGCGACGCGAGCATCTTGATGTGCCGCCACGCCGGACTGTCGACCGATCGTTTGTTCGAGCCGTGGATGTCGGACTCGACCGGACCCCGTCCCCACGACCGGCCGCTCGTCGTCAGCTCGATGTAGACGCATCCTTCCGATCCGCCGCCGACACCGCCGCCGCCGCTCGGCGACTGCTGTCCGGACTCGCCGATGAGCGCGTCGACGTTCTTGAAGAAATCGGGGTGATCCTTCACAAACTTGCGGACCCCAACGTCCATGCGCTCCTCGTCGCCCTCGGCGACGAAGACGACGTTGACGGGCAGCTTGCCGGTGACGGCCTTGATTGACATGAGCGCGTTCAGCTGGGCCATCTCCGGTCCCTTGGAGTTGGTCGCGCCGCGTCCGATCAGCACCTTCTTGAAGGGAGGCTGCTCGACCAGCCGCGCCTCGAAGGGCGGCGCCTTCCAGACATCGGGCTGGGTGATCGGCATCGTGTCGTATTGCCAGTAGATGGCGACCGTTTTCGGGGCTCCTTCGTCGCAACGCGCGTACACCACCGGGTTACCCGGCGCGCCCCATTCGGTGATGCCGACGTCGTACACGCGCGACTCCTGGCAGCCCAGCTGCTCGAAGAAGCCCTTCACCATCTCGGCGCTTTCGGGAATGCCCTCGCCGCTGTTGGAAATGCTGGGCTGACGGATCCACTTCTGCAGGTTGACGACGTGGTCGTCGATGTGTTCATCGATATACGCGAACACCTTCTTCAGATCGTCGGATTGGATCTTGCTCAGATCCGGCTGAATCTCGGTGTCACCGTTTGGACGGATGCCGAGCTTCGGTTGGGTTGGGGCGGCGGCCGCTACTGCGGGGGTGGATGGCCCGCGTGAACAGCCGGCGCAAATCACCGACAGCAAAAGAGCCGTGATCCAGCAGCGCATGTGTGGTCTCCTTGCAATGCAGTCCCGTGCCGCCCGGCAGACGCCAGACGCGTGTCAGAACTCTAGGTGTCCGCGTGGCGTGCGTCAACCCGGAGAGCCCGGCGGTGACAAAGGATTACGTCCGCAGGTCACGGAATGGCTTGCGCCGGATCGGTCGCGACACGAACAAACGCCTGCCAATCGCCGCCGACGACGGGCGCCAGCGCGTCGCGCGCGAACGTGTAGGTGGCCGCGTAGCTGCGGAACTGGTTCACAAATTTCAACGTGGCGTCACCCGACGGCATCAGCGCGTCGTCGGCGAGTGCCTGGGCGGCGTGCGGAAAATCGATCGCGCCGTCGAGATACCGGCGCACGACCTCGCCCTCAACGGTGTGCAGCTCGTCAACGAGGCGTCCCACGCGAACGTATCGCGCCGCCGCGGACCGATCGAGGCCGGCGAGCGGGAAGAGCTCGTCGCGCTCGAAGGCGAGACGGGCGGCCTCCGGAAAGGCCAGCGCCGGCGCCAGCGAGGCGGCCGCCTCCTGCAGTGCGGTCTGTGGACTGAACAGGGGCTGGACGAGGAACTCCGGCCGCGCGACGCCGAAGCGCGCGTCGAGCAGCGTCGCGAGGGTGTGATGACCGGGGTAGGCCTCGTGGCACGCAAGGTCGAGCGCCCGGTCGACCGTCAACGGAAACGTCACGTTCACCATCACCCGGCTGGCAAAGTGTCCTTCGTACCGCGTGAAGGCGCTCCACGGCAGGTCGCGGACGTAGGCGAGGCTGACGTGCTCCTCGGGCGGGAGCGTGACGTGCGTCCGCGTCACCGACCGACAGCCATCCAGGGCGCGGGCGAGCACCACCCCCAGCCGATCGGCGGGGACCACGAAGCGGCGGTCGAATGCCGCGTAGCGGCTGACGAGATCGCCGCGTCCGGGGAGCTGACGATCGAGCTCGACCCGCACCGCCGACTCCGGATCGATTCGGGCGGCTTCGCCCGCGTCCCTCGTGGCGCGGCGTGCGGCGCCCAGATCGAGGTGAAAGAGCCATCGGGACTCTTCCTCGAACGGCGGCCGGGCCCCCTGCAGGACATCAATGCGGCGTTCGAGCGCGTCGAGCTGCCGGACCAGGAAGGCCCTTCGTGCCTCGGCGTCGGGACCCGTCGCGGGAGACGGCCCCTGCAAGGACGCGAGGAGCGAGGCGGCGGCGGCGCGGATCTCCCGGAACGAGAGGTTTCGCGCCCGCACCTCGGCCTGCCACGCTGGCGGACCATGATAGCTGTCGAGCGAATCCGAATCCCGCTCCCCGAGCGCGAGCACCAGCTCGACGTACGAGCGGGCGGCCGCTTCGAGCGAACCCCGCTCCGACTCCGGCCGATGTCCGCCGCACGCGGCGGCCACGACAGCCGCCGTCACGACTCCCACCGCGACCCGCATCGATTGCGCACAGGCTATCATGCGGGTCGGCCCGACAGCGCTGGACCTCGGGCACCGACAGCGACGGCGGCAGCGAGATGAAGACAAAATCGGCGGCTCCCGGCGGTCCTGGCCTGCCGCCGCGCTGGACGCGTGGCGCGAAGGAGGCGGTGGGCACCGCCTACACGACCGCCAGCCGCGTGTGGTACACGGTGGCGGCGGGCGTCCTCACCGAAGTGTTCTATCCCACGATCGACACGCCGCAGATCCGCGATCTGCAGTTCCTGGTGACCGACGGCGCCACGTTCTTCCACGACGAGCGGCGGCACACGCGATCGACCGTCGCCTGCATCGACGAAGCGGCGCTCGGGTTCGACATCGTCAACGTCGCCCGGACCAGGCAGTACACGATCCGGAAGACGCTCATCGGCGCGCCCTACCAGGATTGCGTCCTGATGCGGAGCGTCGTCGAGGCGTCGAGCGAGCTCCTCCCGACGTTGCAGGTGTACGTCCTGTGCGCGCCGCACCTCGAGATCGGCGGTTGGCACAACAATGCCGAGACGCTCGATACCCATGCGGGGCCCGTGATCGTTGCGTTCAAGGGCGGGACGTGGATGGCGCTGGGGGCCACGGCGCCGATTCTGCGGCGCTCCTGCGGCTTCGTCGCCGTCAACGATGGCTGGACCGACCTCCACGACAACCTGCGGATGGATTGGGAGTACGAGGCCGCGTACGACGGCAACATCGCAGTTACGGCGCAGGTCGACGTGACCGCCGGCGCGTTCACCGTCGGACTCGCGTTCGGCGACACGCGCCACCGCGCCGTTACCAGTCTGTTCCAGGCGCTTTCGACTCCCTTCGACGCCGTCCTCGCCCATTTCGCGACCGAATGGCGCCGGACCGCGAAGCGCTTCTCGCTTGCGGCGACGCTCAGAGATCGCCGCGCGTCGACCCTGTATGAACGCAGCGTCAACCTGCTGCTCGCGCATGAGGATAAGAGCTATCCGGGCGCGATCATCGCGTCGGTGAGCATTCCGTGGGGCACGTCGAAAGGCGACGAGGAGCTCGCCGGCTATCACCTGGTCTGGACGCGCGACCTCGTGCAGTGCGCGACGGCGCTGCTGGCGGCCGGGGACACGGCGACGCCACTGCACGCCCTCGTGTACCTGGCGGCCTCCCAGCGCGATGATGGCGGCTTTTACCAGAACTTCTGGATCGATGGGCGACCCTACTGGACGGGCACCCAGCTCGATGAGGTGTCGTTTCCAATCGTGCTGGCCTGGCGACTCCATGCCGCCGGCGCCCTGGGCGCGTTCGACCCGGCGCCGATGGTCGCCGCGGCCTGTGGCTTTCTCATTCGCGAAGGACCGACGACGCAGCAGGACCGATGGGAGGAAGTGGCGGGCTACTCGCCATCGACGCTCGCCATCACCATCGCGGCGCTTGTCTGCGGCGCAGAGCTGCTCGAGCATTCCGGCGATCGGGCGTCGGCCCAGTTCGTCCGCGAGCACGCCGACTATCTCGAAGCCCGCGTCGATCGGTGGACCGTCACGACGGCGGGCAATCTACTGCCCGGCGTGCCACGCCACTACGTTCGCGTCAATCCGAATCTCGGCGGCGAACCGCCCGACGCCGTCGAGATCGTCTTGTCCAATCAGCCGCCCGGCGACCCCTTTGCGTACCCCGCACGCGACATCGTCGACGCCGGATTCCTCGAGCTCGTCCGGTACGGGATTCGGGACCCGCACGACCCGCTGATCGTCGACTCGTTGCGGGTGGTCGACGCGGCGCTCAAGGTCGACATGCCCGCGGGCCCGGTGTGGCACCGCTACAACCACGATGGCTACGGGCAACGCGCCGACGGCGGGTCGTACCGCGGGTGGGGCGTGGGACGGCCGTGGCCGCTTCTGACCGGCGAGCGCGGTCACTACGAGTTGGCCGCAGGACGCGACGCCGCGCCCTATGCGGGCACCCTCGAGCGATTCGCCGTCGGCGTCGGCCTGATTCCCGAACAGATTTGGGACCAGCCCAGCCTGCCGGACAAACTGCTGTTCTACGGCGGTCCTACCGGCTCGGCGCTGCCGCTGCTCTGGGCACATGCCGAGTACATCAAGCTGGTGCGATCGATCGAAGACCAGTGTGTGTTCGACCGCCTCGAGCCGGTGCGGGCACGTTATCTCGGTGACAAGGCGCCGCCCAGGCCGCCGGAGGTCTGGAGCGAGAGACATCCGGTCGGCGCCATCGCCGCTGGAGGCCGCCTTCGCATCGTGGCGGGCGTGCCGTTCGACATGACATGGACGACGGCGTCTCGCGCCGGGTCGACGCGCGCAACGGCCACCGGCGTTGCCGTGTGGTATGTCGACTTCGACGCCGACCAGGTGGGCTCGATCCGCTTCACGCTGCAACCGACATCAGGCGGCGCGCTCTCGGACCGCGAGCACCGGGTTGAGGTCATCGGACCAGCAGCAGCACCGCGTAGCGCGTGATCAGATCGTCACTGAGCGCCTGCGCACCCGGAACGCGAAAATTGGTCGATGACGACGACTCCCATTCGAAGCGTGTGCGGCCGTGCTGGAGTACCGCCACGCTCGTGATCTGCTTGAAGTCACCGCGGAGAATCGCGTGATCCAGTGCGGCGGCGGTTACCGACCCGGGCTGGCGTTGCGCGCGCACCGAACGCCCGACGGACAGACAGCCGCGACGACAAACAGACAGGGGCGCGCGCGCGCCAGCGCGGTCATCACGGCTCCTTTCGCGATCGGGAGTTGCCTCAGGGCCTGCCGTCGGCTGCAGGACGCGACATGCCAGCGTCCGGTTAGCCAAGGGACGCTCAGCTCCGGGTTCGGTGCGGAGCGCTCAAACGGAGGATCTCAGCGGCGGGGCCGGATCGATCGAGCCTGAACAGGCCGGGGAAGCGGTGGCGCGGGCCGCGGCAGATCGATGAGGCACTGCGAGCGCTCAATCGCGAGCAGCAGTTGGTGAAATTGCGCCCGCACCCGTCGTTCATCGGGCCCGTTGGGCAGCTTGCCAATGGCCTGCTCCAGGCCTTCCACGGCCCATCGCAGCGTCACGCGCGGGTGTTGCACTCGCAGGAAGGTATCGGCTGCTGCGATGCTCCCTTCAGGGGCGGTCGTCCCTTTTTTTGCGAAACGCTCCGCAACACCTCAGCTGCCTGCCGACGAGCCCGCCCCCACGGCTGGCGACGGCCTGAACGCGGCGGCGAAGCCGGTGACACACAGATAGAGAAACGTTCCGCCGATGTGGGCGAGCACGACCGCGATCCAGAACCGCGAGGGATGCATCCAGATCGTGCCGACGAGCGCGCCCGCCAGAGTGCCGGCTTCGATGGCGACGGTCCAGAGGAGCGCCATGACAGCCGAGCGACCGCTCATCATCAACATCAACGCCAGCGCAAATCCCTCCGGCAGCTTGTGCACCGCAATCGCGGCGAACACCCGGGCCCCGAAGGCGGCGGCGACCGTGGCCGCGGCGCTGACGCCGAGTCCATCGAACAGGGTGTGGAGGGTGAGGACCACGACCAGAGCCACGAACCCGGTGCCGTGCGCATGGTGGTGTTTGTGGTCGAAGCTGCGCAGCGAGCACGCGGGACAAACCGGCGCGACGTAGCGGCCGACGAGCCAGAAGGTGCCATACCCGGCCAGGACGGCCAGACCAAGGACGCCCCAGCTCAACGCGCGCTTGCTCTGGGGCAGAATGTCGAAGATCGCCGAGAGGCCGAAGAAGAGCAGCGCCAGATAGACGAGCGGGCGCATGATGCGCCCCCCCGCTTCCCGCACGACGGCGGCAATCACCGCGCCGCTCCACGCGATCACCGTCGCGGCGGCGACCGCGCTCCAGGATCCCGTCATGGACAGGGGTCGCTACGCCGCGTCGCGCGCGGCGCGCAGCTTCGCCACCGCGCGCGCTTCGATCTGCCGGACGCGCTCCCGCGTGATGGACAGCCGCCGCCCGATCTCCTCGAGCGTCATCTCGCGATCGGTGCCGAGGCCGTAACGGAGCCGCAAGACTTCCCGCTCGCGATCGTTCAGCGGCGTCATCACCCGCTCGACTTCCTCGGCGAGTTCGTTGCGCATCGCCGTTTCCTCGGGCGACCGGCTCTTGTCGCTGACGAAATGGCCCAGGGGCGTCTCCTCGTCTTCACCGATCGGTGCCTCGAGCGACGCGGGGTGTTTCGCCGCCTCGATGAGCAACTCGATCTTCCCGATCGGGACCTCCATTCGCGCGGCCAATTCCTCCGGTCGCGGATCACGGCCGAGGTCGCTGACGAGCGCAGCTCGCGTGCGCGCGAGCTTGTTCAGGGATTCCATGACATGGACCGGCAAGCGGATCGTCCGGCCATAATCGGCGACCGCACGGCCGACGCTCTGCCGGATCCACCAGGTGGCATAGGTCGAGAACTTGAAGCCCCGGCGGTACTGGAACCGGTCGACCGCTTTCATCAGCCCGATGTTGCCTTCCTGGATCAGGTCGAGCAGCGACAGCCCGCGATTGACGTAGCGCTTCGCCACCGACACGACTAACCGCAGGTTCGGCTCGATCAGCTGATGCTTCGCATCGAGGAGCCGCTGCTCGATCGTCCGAATGCGAGCGACCCTCGCCCGGAACTCCTTCTTGGGCATGCCGGCGCGCGCCTCGTCGAAATGTTCATCCAGATGTTTGAGCTCCACGACGATCTCGTCGACGAGCGACGGGCGGATCGGCAGGTCGCGCACGAGAGCGCGAATGCTTTCCGGCCGGCGCAGCCGCCGCAGGCGATCAAGCGCCCGGAGAACCGGCCTGACCTTGGATGGCTTCAGTTCGCCGCCGTCCGGCAGCAGGATCAGCTCCGCCGCCGGCGCCTCCTTCCGGAGGACCTCGTCGGCAAGGGAGAGCAGTGTCGCCCGTGCGCAGCCGAGCGTCATTAATTCGGCCAGCAGTTCGCCCCGCGCGACCTCAATCCGGCGCCCGATCTCCTGCTCCTCGTGCGCCTTCAGCAGCCGTCGCCGGCCGATGTGCTGCAGATAAACGCGCACGAGATCGCGATCCTCATGCGCCAGCTCCGCATCAGCTTGCTCGTCGATCTCAGCCACCGCCTCACGGTCTTCCAGTTCAGCCCGCAGTGGCTGGTCACCAAACGCCTCGGGGTCGTCTTCCTCGATCAGCCGCTCGGGCGGCTCGACCACGGCGTCGACGCCGCCTTCATCGATTGGCACGAGCCCGAACGTATGGGCGCGGTCGCGCCAGTCCAGCAAGCTCGCGTTGCGCTCCGGCTCCTTCCAATCGACCAATGATTCGTCAGTCCGCTGTGTGTTCCTCGCGCCGCACATCGTTTCTTGCCTCGTCTGCCCGGCGATCGAACCACGGCTCGTCGCGCGGTACCTCATGTTGGTGAGCCCGGGTGTTGGTGATGTCGAGCTTGATCGGCGGATTTCCGCCGACACCCCTGTCGTACCGTTGGTTCCGCTCTGCCGGACGGCCCGCCATGCCTACACCCCTCAACCGGTGGAGGTGCAAGCGTTGCACCGGACCCCCTCACAGCGGTAATATACGACTAATTGAGTCGTATATAACATGATTCAAATTACGGCAAATGCCGCAGCGCAGATTCACAAAATGCTGGCAAAACGGGGTCGCGGCGAGATGGCGCTGCGGCTTGGCGTCAAGGCTGGCGGGTGTTCGGGATTCGAGTACATCTTCGGCTGGGAACACGCCGCGCGGGATGGCGATGCTGTGTTCGAAGGACCGGGCGCGGCCAAGGTCCTCATCGACCCGCGGAGTTTGCGGATCCTCGACGGGACAGTCCTCGATTACGACACCAGCCTGCTGAGTAAAGGGTTCATTGTGAACAACCCGCACGCCAAGAGCACATGCGGCTGCGGCGCCTCGTTCAGCGTGGAGCACTGATGAGCACCTCGGAACAGGTCATTCAAGACCTTGCCACACAAGAGTACAAGTACGGGTTCGTCACCGAGATCGAGCAGGAGGTTCTGCCGCGCGGCCTCAGCGAAGACATCATCCGGCTGATCTCGTCGAAAAAGAACGAGCCGGCCTGGCTCCTCGACTGGCGGCTGAAAGCACACCGCGTCTGGCTGACGATGAAGGAGCCGAAGTGGGCCAATGTGACCTACGGCCCCATCGACTACCAGAACATCATCTATTACGCCGCACCGAAGCAGAGGCCGGAGCTGCAATCGCTCGATCAGGTCGACCCTGAGATCCGCCGGACCTTCGACAAACTGGGCATCCCGCTCGAGGAGCAGAAACTGCTGTCGGGTGTGGCGGTCGACGCCGTGTTCGACAGCGTCTCGGTGGCGACGACGTTCAAGGCGCAGCTGGCCTCGCTCGGCATTATCTTCTGCTCGTTCTCCGAGGCCGTGCAGCAGCACCCGGATCTCGTGCGGGCCTATCTCGGAACCGTCGTTCCGCATTCCGACAACTTCTTCGCCGCGCTCAATGCCGCCGTGTTCAGCGACGGGTCCTTCGCCTACATCCCCAAAGGCGTCCGCTGTCCGATGGAGCTGTCGACCTACTTCCGGATCAATGCGCGGGAGACCGGGCAGTTCGAACGGACCCTGATCATCGCCGACGAAGGCGCCTCGGTGAGTTACCTCGAAGGCTGCACGGCGCCGATGCGTGACGAGAACCAGTTGCACGCAGCGGTCGTGGAACTGGTCGCGCTCGACAACGCGACCATCAAGTACTCGACGGTCCAGAACTGGTATCCCGGCGACAAGGAAGGTCGAGGGGGCATCTACAACTTCGTGACCAAACGCGGCAAGTGTGCCGGCGTGAATTCGAAGATCACCTGGACGCAGGTGGAAACCGGCTCCGCGATCACGTGGAAGTATCCGGGCTGCATCCTGCAGGGTGACCACTCGGTCGGCGAGTTCTACTCGGTCGCCACCACCAACAACCGGCAGCAGGCGGATACGGGGACGAAGATGATTCACCTCGGCCGCAACACGAAGAGCACGATCGTGTCGAAGGGGATTTCGGCCGGCCGCGGCCAAAACACGTACCGTGGCCTGGTGCGGATTGCCCGCGGCGCGGCTGGCGCCCGCAATTACTCGCAATGCGATTCGCTGCTCATCGGCGACCGCTGCGGCGCCCACACGTTTCCGTACCTCGACATCAAGAACTCGACTGCCAGAGTC
The DNA here is from genome assembly GCA_051985095.1 of Vicinamibacterales bacterium. Lineage (GTDB taxonomy): Bacteria > Acidobacteriota > Vicinamibacteria > Vicinamibacterales > CAVVIG01 > Gp6-AA45. The sequence goes on from JBPYEE010000040.1 coordinate 9,594, forward strand.
GAGCACGAAGCGTCGACGTCGAAGATTGGCGAGGACCAGATTTTCTACTGCCGGCAGCGCGGATTGTCGACCGAAGACGCGGTGAACATGATCGTGAGCGGCTTTTGCAAAGAAGTGTTCAAACAACTGCCGATGGAGTTCGCCGTGGAAGCCCAGAAGCTGTTGAGCATCAGCCTGGAGGGGAGCGTTGGCTGATTCCCTGCTCGTGGTCGACAACCTGCACGTGCGCGGCGGCGGCCGCGAGATTCTGCGCGGCATCGATCTGGCGATCGACACCGGTCAGGTGCACGCCATCATGGGCCCGAACGGGTCCGGCAAGAGCACGCTGGCGCGCGTCCTGGCGGGCCATCCCGAATACGAGGTCACCGCCGGCTCCGTGCGATACAAAGGAGCCGATCTGCTCGCGATGGATCCCGAAACGCGCGCGCGCGAAGGGGTCTTCATGGCGTTTCAGTACCCGGTCGAGATTCCCGGCGTCAACAACGCGTACTTCCTCAAAGCGGCGCTCAATGCCCTCCGGAAGCATCGTGGGCAGGAGGAGCTCGACGCGATCGATTTCATGACGCTGATGCGCGAACGGATGACGCGTCTCGACATGGACGAGGCGCTGATGAACCGCGCCGTCAATGAAGGCTTTTCCGGCGGGGAGAAGAAGCGCAACGAGATCTTTCAGATGGCGGTCCTCGAGCCCACGCTCGCAATCCTCGACGAAACCGACTCGGGCCTCGACATCGACGCGCTGAAGATCGTCGCGCAAGGTGTCAATTCGATGCGCAGCCCCGAACGCGCGATGGTCGTGGTCACCCACTATCAGCGGCTGCTCAACTACATCGTGCCCGACACGGTCCATGTGCTGACCGACGGGCGCATCGTCCGGTCGGGCGGGAAAGAGCTCGCGCTCGAGCTCGAGGAGAAGGGGTACGGCTGGGCCGATGAACTCGTACGTCGCTGAAGCCGCGCGCCTGGTCGACGAGCGTCAGGCACGCGACGCCGCGTGGCTGCACGCGGCGCGGCAGAACGCGCTCGAGCAGTTTTGCCGCCTCGGGCTGCCGACGACGCGGGATGAGGAATGGCGCTTTACCAGCGTGGCGCCGATTGCGGAGGGGCAGTTTGCGCTCGCGCGCAACGGCGCCTCGTCGCTGACCGCGGCGGATTTCCATCCGTTCGACTGGCACGGCAGCGACCTGGCGACGCTCGTCGTGTTCGCCAATGGCCGCTGTCTGACCGCGGGCGCGCCCGCCGGCGGCGCAGAGGTGCTCTCGCTCGGGCAGGCGCTGGCGGACCGGGTCGCCACCGTCGAGGAGCATCTCACGCGGATCGCCGGGAGCGACCACCCGTTCACGGCGTTGAACACCGCGTTGCTCACCGACGGCGCCGTGATCCACATCCCCGATGAGGTGACCGTCCCGGCGCCGATTCACCTGCTGTTTCTCTCGGTCGGCGAGACGCAGCCCGCCATGGCGCACCCGAGGGTCCTCATCGTGCTCGGCAAGAACGCACAGGCGACGGTGGTGGAGAGCTACGGTGCCGTGCGCGTCGACCGCTACTGGACCAACGCGGTCACGGAAATCGCCGTCGGTGCGAACGCGACGCTGAACCACTACAAAGTCCAGCGCGAGACGCCTGCCAGCTGCCATGTCGGCTCGATTTACGTCAACGCGGCCCGTGATGCTCACGTCGCCTGCCATTCGGTCGCCTTTGGCGGCGGGCTCGTCAGAAACGACGTCTACATCCGCCTCAATGGCGAGGGCGCCGGCTGCACGCTGAACGGCGTGTATGTCTGCGACGGCGAGCGCCTGGTGGACAACCACACCACGATCGATCACGCCAAGCCGCACTGCGCCAGCCGCGAGGTGTACAAGGGCGTCCTTGCCGACCGGGCGCGGGCGGTCTTCAACGGCAAGATCATCGTGCGCCCCGACGCGCAGAAGACCGACGCCAAGCAGACGAGCAAGGCGCTGCTGCTGTCGGAAGATGCGCAGATCAATACCAAGCCGCAACTCGAGATCTTCGCAAACGACGTCAAGTGCACCCATGGCGCCGCCGTCGGCCAAATGGACGACGAAGCCGTGTTCTACCTGCGGGCGCGGGGACTGACCGAGCGCGAAGCGCGCCACATGCTGATTCGCGCGTTTGCGGGCGACGTCCTGAGCCATATGACGCTCGACCCCCTGCGCTCCCGCCTCGAGGCAGAGCTCATGCGCCGGGTGCCGGGAGGGACGGTATGAGGATCGAGGCCATCCGCGCCGAGTTCCCGATCCTGCGCCAGCGGGTCCGCGGCAAGCCGCTCGTCTATCTGGACAACGCGGCGACCACGCAGAAGCCGCAAGTGGTGATTGATCGGATTTCGCGCTTCTACGCCGAGGAGAATTCGAACGTCCATCGCGGCGTCCATGCGCTGAGCGAACGGGCGACCGACGCGTACGAGGACGCGCGCCGGACAGTCGCGCGGTTTGTGGGCGCCGCCGATCCGAAGGAGATTGTGTTCGTGCGCGGCACGACCGAGGCGATCAATCTCGCCGCGCAGAGCTATGGCCGCACGCACGTCGGCGCTGGCGATGAAGTCCTGATCTCGGCGATGGAGCACCACTCGAACATCGTGCCCTGGCAGCTGCTGTGCGACAGCGTCGGCGCGCGGCTGCGCGTCGCGCCGATCACCGACGAGGGCGAGCTCCGGCTGGACGCCTACGCGCAGCTGCTCTCAGACCGCACGAAGATCGTGGCCGTGGTGCACGTGTCGAACGCGCTCGGGACGGTCAACCCGATTCGGCGGATGGTGCAGCTCGCGCACGCGCGCGGGGTGCCCGTGCTCGTCGATGGTGCGCAGGCCGTCGCGCACATGCCGGTCGATGTTCAGGCGCTCGATTGCGACTTCTACGCCTTCTCGGGGCACAAGGTCTTCGGGCCGACCGGGATCGGCGTCTTGTATGCGAAGGCTCGCCTCCTCGAATCGATGCCGCCCTATCAGGGCGGGGGCGACATGATCAGCTCCGTCACCTTCGAGCGCACGACGTACAACACCATCCCGTACAAGTTCGAGGCGGGTACCCCGAACATTGCCGGGGCGATCGGCCTCGCCGCCGCGCTGGACTACGTCAGCCAGATCGGACTCGAGCGGATCGGGCTCTACGAGCACGAGCTCGTCGCCTACGGCACGCGCGCCCTGACGGACATTCCGGGGCTGCGGATGACCGGGACGACGCCTGACAAGGCGGGCATTCTCGGGTTCGTCCTCGACGGCGTGCATCCGCATGATATCGGCACCATCCTCGACCGCGAAGGCGTCGCGATCCGCACCGGTCATCATTGCTGCCAGCCGCTGATGGAGCGCCTCGGCGTGGCGGCGACGGCACGCGCTTCGCTCGCCTTGTACAACACGCGCGAGGAGATCGACACGCTCGCGACCGCGCTCGCGAAGGTTCGCGAGGTCTTCGTATGAGCAGCGAGCTCGACGACCTCTATCAGGAAGTCATCCTCGACCACAACCGGCGTCCGAGGAACTTTCGGGTCATCGACGAAGGGCGCAAGGCCGAAGGGTTCAACCCGCTCTGCGGCGACCGCCTGACCGTCTATCTGAAGATCAAGGATGGCCGGATCGAAGACGCCAGCTTTCAGGGATCGGGCTGCGCGATCTCGAAGGCGTCGGCGTCGCTGATGACCGACAGCGTGAAGGGGAAGACGCTCAAGGAAGCCGATGCGCTGTTCGACCGCTTTCACCGCATGATCACACGCGCGCCCGATGATCCGGTCGACGACCAGCTCGGCAAGCTCTCGGCCTTCGCGGGCGTCCGGCAATTCCCCGTGCGGGTGAAATGCGCGAGCCTCGCGTGGCATACGCTGCATTCAGCGATCGCCGCGCGGGACGAATTGGTCTCAACGGAATGACTCAGCTGCCCGTCATCCAACCCGGTGCCCAACCGCCGGCCGAGCCGTCGACACCCTCGGAGACCGCCGGCCTCGTGGCCGATCCGACCCGGACCGAGGCGCTCCGCCCCGCGGTCATCGATGCGCTCCGAAAGGTGTTCGATCCCGAGATCCCGGTGAATATCTACGACCTCGGTCTCATCTACGACATCATCGTCGACGCCTCCGGGACCGTCGGCATTCGGATGACGCTGACCGCGCCGGCCTGCCCGGCTGCCCAGGTGCTGCCGTCCGAGGTGAAACGGCGGATCGCTGACCTGCCGGACGTCTCTGATGTGAAAGTCGACGTCGTGTGGGACCCGCCGTGGGATCGCGACCGGATGTCGGATGCGGCGAAGCTCCAACTCGGAATGTTCTAGCGCGCGATCGTCGCGCCCGCGGCGGCCATTTCAACCAGCGCGCGATCGGCATCGCCGGGCTGGACATTGATTCCGGCGATCGCGTCTGCCAGCACCGTTACCGCCAGCCCTCCGCGCCGCGCATCCAGCACCGTTTCCTTCACGCAATAATCGGTTGTCAAGCCGGCGACCGACACGTGATCGATCTGGCGTGCGCGAAGGTCGTCCAGGAGCCGCCGGCCCGCGGGAGTGACGCCATCGAACGCAGAATAGCCGGGGCGCGCCGGATCGCCGCCTTTGTCGACCACGATCGTGTCGCGCGGAAGGTCGAGCTGGGGATGGAACTCGGCCCCTTCGGTGCCCTGCACACAGTGAGGCGGCCACTGTCCGCCGTACGCCTCGAAATGGGTCGTGATCGCGGGATGCCAGTCGCGCGAGGCATAAATCGGAATGCCGCGTGCGCGCGCGTCGGCGATGTGACGATTGAGCGCTGGCACGATGTCATCGGCCTGCGGCGCGGCGAGCGCCCCACCGCGGCAGAAGTCGCGTTGCACATCGACGATGAGCAGCGCTTCACGCGCAGCCATTAGATCAACGGTATCTGGCTGATGCGTATGGCGTCAATATTGCGTACGACGCCGGCATGGGCGTGGTCAACTGGCACGCAGCCGACACGCAGCTCGATGCCCTGGACTGGCGACGCCGCGCACGAACCTTCGCCCTCGCGCCGCTCGCCGGCGATCGCCGTCGCGTCGATACGGACGACCTGCCGTACGCCGATCCCGAGGTCTTGATCGCCGAGCAGGAGCCCGAAGCGGACGCACCGCAGGCCGTGCTGGGCACCGACGACGACCGGGATGCCGAGGACCTCGAACGCGAATCGGTGTATGCCGACACGGATCGCCGCCGCGTGCCACGCGACGAAGTCGATCCGGTTCGGGTCTATCTGAATCACATCGCCCGCACGAAGCTGCTGACCGCTGGGCAGGAAATCGAGGTCGGCCGCCAGATCGAGGCGGCGCGCGCACGTCTGCAGGCCTCCCTCGCGTCGGTCCCGGATGCCCTGGCCGGTCTGATCGCGCTGGCCGACCTGGTGCGGCGCGGGGCGGCGCCAGCCGCGGAATTGATCCTGCTGCCCGACGGCGGCGAACTGCTGCGCGAGCGGGTCGACCCGGTGCTGCGCGCGTTCGCGCGCATCAAGACGCTGACGCGGGCGGCCGATCGGGAACGGGCCGACGCGATCATCGCTACGATCCTGCGCCCGCTGCCGATCCGGCCCGCGGTGATCGATGAAATCGTCCGGCACCTCGACGATCCCCGCGTTCGCGACGCCGAGGCGCAGCTCGTCGAAGCCAAACGAATCCTGATCGAGGCGAACCTGCGGCTGGTGGTCTCGATCGCCAAACGCTACTCCGGCGGCGGGCTGCCACTGCTCGACCTCATTCAGGAAGGCAACATCGGCTTGATGAAGGCGGTCGATCGGTTCCAGTTTCGGCGGGGCTTCCGGTTTTCGACCTACGCCACCTGGTGGATTCGGCAAGCCGTGGCGCGGGGCGTTGCCGACTACGGGCGCACCGTGCGGTTGCCGGTGCACGTCGTGGACGCGCTCACCAAGCTCGAACGAACCCGAAAGGCGATCGTCCATCGCACCGGCCGCGATCCGACGGAGCAGGAGCTGGCTCAGGCGGTCCGAATGGACGAAGACAAAGTTCGACTGCTCCGCGCTGCGGCGAGGCTCCCGCTGTCCCTCGACGCGCCCGTGAAGACGGCGGAGGGCGCCGCGTTCGGCGAATTGATGGCGGACGAATCGGTCGCCTCCCCCGAAAGCGAGCTCGTGCGCCGCAACCTCGCCGAGCACCTCGAAGAGGCCTTGAAGCCGCTCGATGCGCGCGAGAAGGAAGTACTGCGGCTGCGCTACGGCCTGACCAACGATCAGGAACACACGCTCGCCGAGATCGCCCGCCGGCTTGGTCTGTCGCGCGAGCGCGTACGACAGATCGAGCACCGCGCCGTCTTAAAGCTTCGAAAAGCGAGTTAGCCAGATCGCCAGCCACCCGCACGCGACGCCAACCGCGGCGCCGCCAATCACATCGAGCGGGTAATGCACGCCCAGGTACACGCGGGAAAACGCGATGAGCGTCGCCAGCCCCCACCAGACGATCGCGCCAGTTGGCGCGACGCGCGAGAGCACCGTTGCCGCCGAGAAGGCATTGGCGCTGTGGCCGGAGGGAAAGGACGGATCAGGCGGCCGGCCGCCGATCACCGCGCCGGGCAGGGTCTCAAATGGCCGGGCGCGATGGACCATCGGCTTCAGGATCTCGTTCGCCACGGCGCTGCCGAGCAGGAGCGCCAGGAGCACCGCGGTGAATGCGGCGCGCCGGCGTTGCCGGATCGCGATGACGGCGGCAAGCCCGATCCAGATCATCCCTCCGCGGCCGACCACGCTCATCAGCCAGAGCGGCGTGGTCAGCACCTCAACTCGATGGGCAACGACCCAGCTGCGAAAGACGTGGTCGAGCGTCAGCACGCGTCAGCGGCGTTCTTTCGACTTCTCCTCGTGTCGCGCACCGCGCAGAATGTTCATCAGCGCGTAGTTGCCCTCCTGACAGGCGTACTCGAAGACGCGGTCAGCAGTCTTGACCATCGGCAGCGACACGGTCCACGGCCTGGTGAACGCCGTTTCGTCGTCGACGGTAAATTCGTAGAGGAGAGTGTTCGCGTCGACGCGCGTGAACCGCTCGGTCAGGTGCAGGTTCTCGTCCGTGCCCCGGAAGCTCGTTTTATCGGTGAAATTCGTCGTATCGACGACCAGTGTCCGGCCGTCCCAATGCGCGTGGGAATCGCCCTGCCACTGTCGAATGGCCGGTGAGAGGTGCGCGGGGCTGCCGTCGCGATCGATCGGGATCACGCGGGCGTCATGAATCATCTCGTTGTAGATCACGATCGACGTTTGATTCTGCAGGATCTGCACGTAGTTGTTGTACGGGCCCGACATCATCGGCGGCCCCGCATTGAAGGCCAGGCAGCGTTCGCCGAGCGAGCGATCCTCCGGGCCGTCGGTCGGGTGCTGCCGGCGCTCGGCCGCGCGCGCAGCGGCCTTCTGTTGAGCGGCTGCCGTGGCCGGCGGAATCCGGCCGTCCGGGGGGTCGACGACGAGCGAGGTCAGGTGCCGGCCGTTCACCGTCGCGACGTGCGTGCCCCGATCCCACCAGAATTCGTTGTAGGCGCTGCCCACGTCGGCGTCGGGCGAGTCCGGCCGTCGGTCGCGATCGTTCTGCGCGATGACCCGCTGCTCGAACGCCGTCGCTTCGGCGTCGGTGAGCGTCGGCTTGCCGGCGAACTCGGCCGACCGTTCGAGTTGTGTCAGCGTCGAGAAATTCCAGACGCCCTCGAGATCCGATCCGGCGGAGGTCGGCGACGCCGCGGCGGAGTTGCGGGGGTAGTTCGGACGATAGTGCTGGTGGCACTGAACACATGAGGTGTACAGCGGTTCGTTCAGCTGTTCCAGTGCGGCGACATCGCGCCGGCCGACGGCCGCGACCGCCGTCGCGCTGGCGCCGATGAGCAGTTGCGCATCGGCCATCCATCGCACCCGATCGCGAAAGTATGCTGGCGTCGTCAGCGCCCGGGCCGCGTCAGCCAGCGCCGCCGCCTTCGTTTCGAGCGCGCGCCAGTCGGCGTCTGTCACAGGCGTCCGCGTGGAGATGTAGAAGATGGCATCCGACGCCGGGTAGATCGGGTCGATCATCAGCGCGCTCATCGTCGAATGCGGCTGAGCGAGCGACTGGAGTCCGAGCGCAAGGACGAATAGAATGCGCATTTGGGGAGTCTAGCACCGCTCTCCACCTGCCTCATCATGTCTGCGTTTGCGGAATGGCTCGGCGGTACGTCGGGCAGCATCGCGCTGCACGAGTCGCTCTACGCCTACCCGCTCGTCGAGTCCGTTCATGTGCTGACGCTCTGTCTCTTCGTCGGCCTCGCAGCGACGCTCGATCTCCGGCTGATGGGGCTGACGCTCAGGCGGGTCCCGGTCTCGGAAGTCACCCGCCGGCTGCTGCCGTGGATGATCGGCGGCTTCACGATCATGGTCATCAGCGGCGCGCTGCTCTTCTACGCCATTCCGATCCGGTCCTGGCACAACGTGTTTTTCCGATTCAAGCTGATCCTCCTCGTGGTGGCAGGGATCAACGTCTGGGTCTTCCACGCCCGCGTGTGGCGGAGCGTCAGCGACTGGGATGCCGATCCCGTGACGCCACCCGCCGCGCGTGCGGCGGGGGCCGCATCGCTCGCGCTCTGGGCGGCGATCATCGTGTCCGGCCGCATGATCGCCTATGACTGGTTCGACTGCGACCAGCCCCATTCGCACCTCGTGCACGTCCTGGGCGGGTGCGAGGGATACCGAGGCCATTGACATGCTCCTGCCCTACATCCAGTGGATCGAAGCGAGCGGCTTCCACAACGCGATTGCCAACTCTCCGTGGGCGTTTGCCGCCATTGAATCGATCCACCTGCTGGCGCTCGCGGCGATTGGCGGCGCCGTGCTCGTCGTGGATCTGCGGATGCTCGGCCTGGGGCTGACGTCGCAGCCGGTGCCCGAGCTGGCGCGCAACGCCTATCCGTGGTTCGTCGGCAGCCTGGTCGTGATGTTCGCGACGGGCATCCCGCTCTTCATTTCCGAGCCGACCAAGTGCTACTACAGCACGCCGTTCTGGGTGAAGATGACGTCGCTTCTGCTCGCGACGCTGTTCGCGTTCACGATCCGACGGCGAGTGACCAGGGCCGACGTCGGCCGGGTGCGGCCCCTCGTGTACAAGATCGTCGGCGTGGTGTCGCTCGGGTTGTGGTTCGGGGTTGGCGCCGGCGGGCGATGGATTGGGTTTTCGGGGTGATGACGGCGTGCAAATTGCCGATTGCCGATTGACCAGCGTTGCCAATCAGCAATCGGCCATCCCGAATGAGTTGGACTATTGCCCGCCGCGTCGCCCGCGGCCCTCAGTGGGATCGGCGCCATCGATCGGCGCGCCGGTGCCCGACGATCCCAGGAACAGCTTCCGGCCGTCGGGGAACGTGACGTTGCGGCCGTTCGCGCGCAGCTGCGAGTGGTCCCGCGCCTGGTAGCCGTCGATCACCAGGTCGGTGCCGATCTTCAACGATTCCTTCGTGATGCCGCGGCGCAGCAGGGTGTTCGGCGTGCCCCCTTCCACCATCCACTCCTCGCACTTCGCATTCGGCGTCAACTGGCACGGCGCCGTCGCGTCTGCCTTCGGCACCTCGACGTGAATCCACGCGTGCGGATTCACCCATTCGATCTTGGTGACTTTGCCCTTCAGCAGGACGGGCCGGTTGGGATCGAACTCGCCGCCGAAGGCGTGGTGAGCGACGACCGGAACGGCGAGCGCCGCGACGAAACCGATGAATGTGACAAGCCTGCGCATTACTGTTTCACCTCAGATTTTTTCTTGATTTCGTCTGCTTCCTTGAGCCGCGCGCCGCGGAGGATGTCGCCGAGCGCGTAGTTCCCCTCGTGGCAGGCGTATTCGTAAATGTGCTCGTCAGTCAGCGGCCACGTGTACTCACCAGTCCAGGGCCGCGACCACGTCTTGGGGTCCTCAATCGTGAAGCGGTAGAGCAGTGTGCGCGGACTGGTACGGGTGAAGCGCTCGACGACATGCAGGTCCATCGACGAGCCGCGGAACCGCGTTTTGTCGGTGAAATTCGTGGTGTCCACGACGAGCGTGTCACCCTCCCAGTGGCCGACCGAGTCTCCCATCCATTTGCGGATGGTCGCCGGCAGATGTGGCTGGTTCAGCCGGACGATGCGCGCGTCATGCACCATCTCCGTCAGAATCATCACGGAGTCCGGCGTCTGCACGATCTCGTGCAGGTTGTTGTAGAAATAGTCGGGCAGGGCCGGCGGGCCGGACGTGGATCCGAATCCGATCAGACACCGTTCCCCGAGCGGCCGGCGTTCGGGATCGTCGTACGCTCCCGGCGTCTTCTCGAAGCCGGGGTCGTCCTCGCGCGCGGATTGGTCCGACGTGGCGGCCTGATTCCGAAAGGCCAAGGCGCGTTGGCGCGCCTCCGGCGTGAGCGCCGGCACGCGGCCGTCGGGCGGATCGACGACGATCGACGATCGCTTCTGACCGTCGACGATGGACAAGCTCGATCCCGAATCAATCCAGAAGCTGTTGTACCCGCCGACGTTGCCCGCTGCGCCTGCCGATCCGTCGCCCCCTTTGGGGGGCGCGTCGCGATCGCCCTTGATGGCACGCGCGGAGTATTCCTTCCGGGCTGCAACCTGCCGTTCGAGTTTCTGCGCCTCCGCGTCGGTGTAGACCGGCGACGACACGCCGGCCGGCCGCTCGACCGGGGTCAGCGTGGCGAGATCGTAGACGCCCTGCAAATCGACGTGACCGTCCGGCAGGCGCGGGATCGACGAGGACCTGGACGTCTGCGCGCTCACGCCCGCCACGAGCAGGCTGCCGGCAAGAGCGGTTAACAACCGAGTGCGCATCTGACCTTCCCTCCCGATTTACTGGCTCAGCGGCTTTTTCCGGTATTGACCGTAGAGCAGCTCCTCGACGAACTCGACGCACTTGAAATCCATGATCTGCACGTTCTTGTCGAGCCGGCGATAGAGCGGCATGGCGATCTTCCAGGGTCGTGTATAGACGTTGGGATCCTCGATGGTGGCTTCGTACGCAATCACGTCCGGGGCCGTTCGCGTATAGCGCTCGACGACATGGAGTGCGTCGCTGTGGAAGTCCCCGGCGCGATCCAGCCAGCTCGAATCGTTGAACCCGGTCGCGTCGATCACGAGCGCATCGCCATCCCATTTCGCGACCGACTGGCCCATCCACGAATCGATCGGCGCCGGACCGGGATCCTTCAAGTAGACGTTGCGGACGGCGCCGTCGTACTCGTAGGCAATGAACATGGCCGTCGGACTCTGAAAGATCTGAAAGGGATACGGCATGTAGGTGGCACGCGGCACGCCCGGCAGATAGCACTTGATCTCGGGGTCACGCTCGAGCCAGTGCTCCTGGTTCTCCTTCTTTTTGGCCAGCGCCTCAGGCTTGTACGGAATCTCGCCGCCTTCGACGACGCCGATGCCGGGCGGGACCGATCCCACGGCGCCGAGCGCCAGCACCGGCGCGGCCGGCAGCGGACCGTATGGACCAGCGCGCAGCGCGAGCGCCGCGCGTGCCATGTGCGCCTCGAGGTCGTAATTGGCTTCGTTCAGAGCCTGCCAGATGCCGTTGAAATCGGGTTTGCCGTCGGGCGTCCGCGACGGTCGATACGACGCCCCCTGCCCGCTCAGGGGGACCGCTGCCGCGGTAATGAGCGCGCCACCCGCGGCCGCGCAGGCAGCGATGATGACCGTACGCATCCTGCTGGAAAGATGAGTCATTGCTTCTCCGGTCCGACCATACTGCGGTCACGGCCGGCTATTGTCAAGAAGTCGAAAACAGACTGTTGACAACCGATTGAAGCCGAGCCCAGTATCAACGCGTTTTCCGCGCTCATCCTTCTCAGCTCAGGAGGCTCATGCGTCGATGCCGGGCGCCGCACGGCTGGGTCCTATCGGTGTGGTTGGCAGGCGCGCTGCTGTCCGGCACCGCCCGGGCCCAGGAGCGCGCCAGCATCGTGGGCCTCGTCGAGGACAGCTCGGGCGCCGTGTTGCCCGGCGTCGTCGTGGAAGCGTCGAGCCCGGCTCTGATCGAGCGCGTGCGCACCGGGGTCACCGATACGTCCGGGCGCTACGCCATCATTGACCTGCGCCCGGGCACCTATACCGTCACTTTTTCGCTTCCCGGGTTCCGGACGTTCAGGCGCGAAGGCATTGTCCTCGAAGGGGCTTTCGCCGCGACGGTCAACGCCAGCCTGTCGGTCGGACAGGTCGAGGAAACCGTGACCGTGTCGGCGGCATCGCCGGTCGTGGACCTGCAGAGCACCCAGAATCAATCGGTGATCAACCGGCAAGCGCTCGATGTGCTGCCGGCCGCCCGCACCATGCAGGGAGGCGCCGGCCTGGTCCCTGGCGTCAGCTTCTACAGCCAGGGGTTCACCAGCAACATGTCGATCCACGGCTCGCAGCGCGAGGATCAGCACATCTACTTCGACGGCATGAACATCGGCCAGAACCTGACCCAGAACGGGCAGCAGGCCAACGGCGTCACCGTCAACGAGCTGGCGCAGCAGGAGCTGGTGTTCGACGCCGGTTCGCAATCCGCGGAGGTGGCGGTGGGCGGGGTGCGGATGGACTCGATTCCGCGCGAAGGCGGCAACCAGTTCTCAGGCATCCTGCGCGTGTTTGGCGGGACCGGGTCGATGCAGAGCGACAACGTGACCGATGAGCTCAGGTCCTACATCACCGCCGGCAACCAGCTGGATTACACGTACGACGTCAACGGCGTCATCGGCGGGCCGATTCGCGTCAACCGGCTGTGGTTTCTCGTCGCGCAGCGCTTGTCGAAGACCCAGAATCTCATTCCGCTGCCGACGCAGTACTTTCCCCAGGGCGGCCAGGCCGATTCCGGTGGTGTGCTGTCGCCGCACTCGACCGTCCGCCTGACCTGGCAGGCATCACCCCGCAACAAGATCACGTGGGCGTATTACTACTTCCGGGCCGGCCAGAAACGGTTTGACGTCGGATGTACGGCGACGAGTTTCAACAGCGT